>CAZKGY010000007.1:0-19917 GCA_964552305.1 uncultured Comamonadaceae bacterium | reverse complement strand
CTACGTTCGTGGGCGCCAATGGAACTTTTCCAAGAGCAATCCGATGGCCGTTGCAGGTCGTTGGTCCCAGAGTGTTTTCCAAGTAGACGACAGTCCTCGCTACTCAGCGACTGGAACATGGATTCACGCCGATGGAAAGCACTACTGGGAAGCTGAATCTCGTACTCCTCTTCCCCGTCGCGAATACACCAAACGTTCTGACTACGACGTCATGGATCGATTGAATCGGCATGAAATAAACGACACGGGTTGGACCCACGAGCAAGACAATAAGAAAATCCGATTCGATGGTGAATCGGAGGTCCTCGTTGCAGAAGAAAAGGGTAGAAACAACTACATCCGAGTAGAGGACGAGAAGTGTCAAGCTGCACGCGACTACTGGAACAGCCATCACCCTTTCTGGGCCGCTGTGCGCGCAGAATGGGACACACACCTCACCGCTGAGAACGCCCAATTGAGTTTGAAAAGCAAAGTTGACGGCAAGCCCCTCTACGTTCACTTCATGTCTCATCCTGTGGAGGACGTTGCTGGAATTGTACAATCCTTCATCGAATAAACCCGTTTCACATGATCCTTAATCGTTTTTTATGGGCAATTGCCCTGACCGTTATGTCTTTTGGGGCCAAGGCGCAAGACGTCGTTTATGACGATTTCACAATGAATCCCGGCTACGAGAACATGGTGTACTACAGCGTGGATTTTGGTGTCGCCGGCACGGCCAACATGGCAAGCTGGGATTTGGCCTTCGACGTTCGGCCCATGGGTGGCACCGCCCGCATCAATGGAGGTCAAGGCATGTCTTTGTTTCCTGCGGGACCCTTGAGTGACTGGGAGCTGATCAATGAATCTTTTGCAGAAACTGCAGGCGACATCGAGCCATTCCAAAACAGCACAGCATATTGGTCTCAAGGTGCATTTGCTGAGGGGAGCGATGGCAACTTTGACCTGGGATGGGGCGTCTACGATGTGGTTACGCACACTGTTGTCTCTGACAGGATGTACGTCATCTCCTTGCCCGATGGCACCTGGAAGAAATTCGCATTGTTGTCGTTGATTTCAGGGGTGTATACCTTCCAGTTCGCCAACTTGGATGGCTCAGATTTCGTTGAAGATCAGGTGGCGAAGTCTGACTACCTCGGGAAAATTCATGCCTTTTACAACTTGACGAACCAGGAGGAATTGGATCTGGAGCCATCGTCAGAATGGGACATGCTCTTCTTGCGGTACGTGGAAGAAATACAACCTGGTGTCAACTATGGTGTCACAGGTGCCCTCACCCATCCTTCTGTTCGAGTGCAGGAGCTTGGAGGCTTGACTGATCCCTTCGTTGACGGTGTTCTGGATACAGCAGCAATGACCGATTCCGTCAATGCGGTAGGATGGGACTGGAAAAGCTACGCAGGAGGTTCATTCACGGTGCTAGACGATCGGTGTTACTTCATGGAAACAGTTACGGGATCCCAGTGGCGAGTTGTCTTTACCGGTTTTGACGGGTCAATGACTGGCAACTTAGAACTTGGGAAACTCTTGGTTTCAGGAACAGACGTGTCCGAAAATGTTCGCTTGTCTTCCTCCACCAAACTCTTCCCCAACCCTGCCGCCCGCGAAACAGTCGTTACTGTCACCAGTGAGTCCAGCCTTTTGCGGGTCACCGTGTGGGGCATCAATGGACAAAAGGTCAAAGACATCAATGTCCGTAGTCAGTCATTCGAACTATCCACAACCGGCATGGAGCCTGGCATGTACTTGCTTCAGGTCGAATCTTTGTCAGGTAGTGAAGTCATTCGTCTCACGGTGCAATGAGCGCTTCGGGCATGAAAACCTTTTGGATTTTATGCCTGTCGGCTGGCATGTTGGGTGCAAGAGTCAAGGCGCAAACCACATCCGAAGACTCGACAAAGACGTCGTGGTCGGTGGATATCGATGAAGCTGTAGTGACAGGTGAGCGGTCAGCTGTCAAGGCCCAAGATGCAATGCGTGTCGTTAGAAAACTCGATCTCGCAGAAGTCGCCTACGGCAATTCGCAAACCCTTCGCGATGTCCTCCGGCTACAAAACGGCGTTCGCCTGTCCCAGGATCTCGCACTAGGGACTGGCCTTTCTCTCAACGGTCTTGGGGGATTGAACGTGCAAATTCTTATGGATGGTGTTCCTCTCGTTGGCCGGTTAGGCGGAAACATCGATTTGGGTCAAATCCGACTGGACAACATTGAACGTATCGAAATTGTGGAAGGTCCGCTCGCTGTTGAGTATGGAACACACTCGCTTGCTGGAACCATTCAACTCATCAGCAAACGGGGAGGAACTCCTGAAACCACACTTCACAGTTCCCTGCAATACGAAAGCGTTGGCGACTACACACAAGCCGCAGGCTTGAGATGGAAAGGAAAAAGGACCAACACTTCATTGCATCTTTCGCATCACGCTTTCGACGGATGGTCGGTCGATGACCCTTCCTTTGACTGGGTCAATGACTTCGTTGCTGACAGCGGCCGCGTTTCTACTTGGAATCCCAAGCGGCAAGGTCAATTGAATCTGCAGACCGTTTGGACAGGAAATGCATGGACTTGGACGCCTCAACTTATTGCCATGGGGGAACGCATTGTGAATCGCGGTGCTCCTCGTGGCCCATATGGAGACAGGGCCTTGGATGACATGTATCAAACCCTTCGAATTCTCCCTTCACTCCGTGCCAAGACTTTTGAAGACGGCGTTCTGCGTTGGGACCTGTTGGCATCTTGGCAACACTTTTCTCGCTTGAAGGAAGGCACGACATTGGATCTGACGACTCTGGAAAGTACTCCACAAGGGCCTGAGCAGCAGGATACAACCCGTGTCGTGGCAGCAATGACTCGTGGAACTAGGTACTACACGTTGTCAGATACTCATTCGGTACGAGCCGGATGGGACATTCATCATGAAACCTACACGTCAGGTCGGGTCGATCGAGGGCGTCAAGACATCATGAACGCGGCAGCGTTTGCCCTCATGACGCAAACTTGGCTCAACGCGGAATTCCAATTTGGCCTTCGCCAAGCTTGGAATTCAGCCTTTGATGCTCCACTTCTACCAAGCGGAAATGTTCTCATCAAATGGGGACAAAATCGAATTCGGGGAGCTTACGCTCGTGGGTTCCGAGCACCGACATTGAAAGAACTTCACTTCAGATTTGTTGATGTCAACCACCAATTGTTTGGCAACAATGAGCTTGTGGCTGAAACCTCTAACTACACGGAATGCAGTTGGTCTTGGTACCGCCAAAAGTCAGAACTCCGCAGCCGAACCTTTGTCAATTCAGTCAAAGATCGCATCTCCCTTGTAGACCAACTGGACGGCACTTATCGCTATGAGAACATTAGCGCCTTCTACGCACAAGGATTTGCCATTGATGGAACATTTCGCCACGAAAAGTGGATGATTCAAGGTGGCTTTTTGCAAACTGGCAGAAAACAACAGCTCTCGGAAGGGGATGACCTCTCGAAATTTCTCTACACGCCCGAGCTGACTGGATCTGTGACTTGGCATATGTCCGAAGTATTTTCCTTGAATGCCAATTGCAAGCACAACGGAAGTCAACCTCGTTACGTCAGCGATGAGGAGAATCGCACAGTGCTCCAAAATTCACAGCCTTATACCATGATGGATATTCAAGCCCAGTGGAATTGGAACAACCAAAGCCAACTGCAGGTGGGCGTAAACAACCTCATGGATGTGACCAATGTGGATATCGTCGGCGGTGGAGGTGCACACAGTTCCGGCAACAGTTGGATTGCATGGGGACGGAGCTTTGTAGTGTCAGCATCTCACCAAATCCAATTCAAAAGGCGATGAAACACAAAGGTGTCTTTGTCCTTGCCTTGTCGCTTGCGGGTTGCATTGAGAACGAACTCCCCATCCCTGTTCGTGAGCCAGGAAATGCGGAAATTCGATACGCAGATCTTGGGCCTGACTATGGCGTTCAATTGCACGTAAATCTGCACACGGGGGAGGTTGTCGCCAACCACCCCAAAGATGCCTGGTGTACTCGTTTCCATTTCAAGGATGACACCGTGTGGATGGACTTGAACAGCAGTCGGTTCATGCACATCGCTCCAATCGGTCAAGACATGTCCAACGTCTTCCTGACTCCGGGCCAGGCTGATGCCTTGTCTTGGGGAGTGAATCGGCCGTCAGGCCGAGATGACTCGCAGATTGTTCAAGCCGGCTTGACATGGGCCATTGACCTCGGCAGGGATCCAGACAATCCCATAGCCTCCTTGGGCAGTATTCGCATGGAATGCCTGGACGCTGACTCAGACGAAGCGGTGCTAAGAGTCAGCGAATTGGTTTCCGAACAACCCGACGACACCCTCTCATGGGATACCATTTGGGTCGCAAATGATCCTGACATAAGCCAGGTACACCTCAGTCTATTGCATGGCGAGGCAAACGTGGTCAACATTGAGCCTCCCACCGGCACATGGGACTTGTATTTCACACAATACACGGCGCTTCTTGGCGACGAAGGTGAGGAGCCAACGACAGAATACCTTGTAACTGGAGTCCTGAGTCATGCCGAAGGCATAAGAGTCCTGCAACCTTTGGACGGCGACTGGGAGCATTGGAAAGAAGTTGATTGGAGTCCTCAGGATTGGAGTGAAGACTGGGACATTCTGGGATTCGACTGGAAGTCCTACAGCCTGACAGAAGGAACCTACAGCATCGATTCGGATGCCATTTATTGCATTTCCACACCCGAGGGAAGGGAATTTTTGTTCCGATTCCTCGATTTCTATGACGATACAGGAGCAACAGGTAGGATTACTTACGAGACTCTCGAACGCTAAACTTCTGGGGGCACAACATTGGCCATAGGGCAGCTATGGTATGCCATTTTGATGTGCCTTAGGGTGCTGGTGATGGCAACAAATGTTTCCACAAATTGCGATGAACCGGTTGGCTCCGCCCGTCCTTTGAACCATGGATTCGATGCCGCAACTCGTGCTGGGAGCCGCCGTTGGGGCGCCGAATTGAAAACCGCGCCTTGATGCGGCAATTTGGAATTGGTTGAAATAAAGTTCCTCACGCAAGCGCGTGAAGTCATGGTCAAAACTCCAGGGTGAACGAAAACCAAGGCACGGGAAAACCACATTTGGCCGTGATCCCACCGCCAAACACCGACACCAACGCACCTCCGGTGAAGCGATCGTCGTACCCATAGCTCACCGAATTCAAGACGACATTCGACTGAAAGTACCCCTCGCCTTTGCTCAATTGTATGCCTGAAGGCGCAAAAAAGTAGCGGCTTGGCTGGTTGCTGACGTAGGCATACCCTTCTTCAATCTCCTCGGCATCCACTTCAAGTGTGGCAATTGATTTCACGAGGTACTTCGGGATGCGTGTGACGCCAAGGCCCTTGATGTCGAGCACAACTTCCGTTTCGGAGATTTCCAGCAGGGTGCCAAACTTTCGAAAGCAAGGTACGATTTGTGCCTGAGGACAGCTTGTGACGCAAGGGGTATGCGACCTTTGCACCATGGATTCGTTGTCGCAAATCGTGCTTGGCGCCGCCGTTGGCGAAGCGGTGTTGGGACGCCGAATCGGGAACCGTGCGATGATTTGGGGTGCCGTGGCCGGCACCATTCCAGACATGGACGTGCTCGGCAAGTACTTTCTGAGCGAGCTCGACAACCTGGGCTTCCACCGAGGCATCAGCCATTCACTCCTGTTCTCGGTTGTGGGGGCTCTGGTCTTTGGGTGGGCGACCGACCAGCTTTACCGCAGCCGCCACCACGCCTGGATTGCCATGGGCACGAAGGCGGCAGCCGCAGTGGTCGTGGGCTTCGTGGTGAACTTTCTGACCATGATTCTGACGCCGGGCCAGTGGCTGCCGCTTGCATTGTACGTCCCGCTCGTGGGCCTGTGGTGGTGGCGACATGGCCAGCGTCGCTACTTCAGCGGCACGTGGGAGGCCCCGGACGCGGACCTGCAGGGCTGGGTGGCCCTGTTTTTTGGGGGCTTCCTCACCCACATCCTGCTCGATTGTTTCACCACCTACGGAACCCAAATCTTCGCGCCCTTCTCCAACATGCGTGTCGCCTGGGGGACCATTTCTGTGGCCGACCCCATGTACACGGTGCCGTTCCTCATCTGTCTTCTGGTCGCGGCGCGTTTCGCCCGAACCGACCGACGCCGCGCGGTTTGGAACGGGGTGGGCATCGGACTGAGCAGCGCGTATTTGCTGCTGACGGTGGTTCATTACAACCGGGTGTCGCGCACCTTCACCGACGCCCTCGCCGAGCAAGACATTGCGTACGAACGCTTCTTCATCACCCCCACCATCTTCAACAACGTCCTTTGGAACGGGGTGGTGGACTCCGGCGACGTCTACTTGCTCGCCCAACATTCGTTCTACGACGAGGTGCCCGTGACCTTCACCCCCGTAGCCAAAGGGTTCGAACAGCTGCACAACATGGACTCCGACCCGACCCTGGCCACCCTGCGATGGTTCAGTGCGGGATACCTCAACGCTGTTCGACGTAACAGCGGCCAACTGCAGGTGAACGATCTGCGGTTTGGGACCTTCTCGGGTGAGGCGACTGGCCCCGACGATTACATCTTCCGGTTCAACCTCGTCGACCACGGGCCCGACGCACCGTATGGGTTCCAGCAGGCCCAAGGCGGCCCTCCGGACGACACCGCCGAAACCATGATGCGCACGCTGGTCAAACGCATTCAGGGTATCAAGGCTTCATCGGCTGAATAAGCGTTCAAATCAGGTCCGGGTTCAGGGGTTCGACTCCCCTCTGCTCCACAAGTAAAGTGGACTTTACATCCTGGATGAATTTGTAAAGCCTATTTGACCAAATCGGGGTTCAGGGTGTTCGGCTTCTGTCCTGCTGGGTCCACCGAAAGGAATGTGAAAAAGAAGCCTGTGAGCCCAGTGTTCATGGGCTTTTTTGTGCCGTAAATTGCAGGCAAATCAGGCCTTGTGAGGCATCAAGGCACATTCAGGTGTTGTGACTCCGTTCGGCAAGAAAAACCTATCTGTCCTATAAGATTTCGGTCACTTTCCCCGCTATCTTTCCCCGCTATCTTTCCCCGTTGTTAGAGAAAGAACGAAGTCTATGCATTGCTTATCATTTCTACGCCCAGCACTTTTGCTGTTGGGGCCGCTGTTGCTGTTTCCCGCACTTGCGTTTGCCCAAGAAGGCTGTACCGATCCGTTGGCCTGCAATTTTGATCCCGAGGCCACCGAAGACGACGGCTCCTGCATGTATCCGGGCGACCCCGACTGTACCGGAGAAGACTACGGGGAATGGGCCGGACAAAACCTGTCTTCGGACCTGCCCATCATCGTGATCGACACCTTTGGAGACGACATTCCCGACGACCCCAAGATCCACGCCTCAATGGGCATCATTTACAACGGCGAAGGCGAGCTGAACCAAATCGGCATGCCGTTCTCCTACCACTTTGGCAACATCGGCATTGAGCGGCGAGGCAACTCCACGCAGGAATTTGACAAGTGCTCCTACTCGGTGGAAACCTGGGATGGCAACCTGATGGATACCGACGTCGATTTCTTTGGCATGGGCGCCGAGGAAGATTGGATCCTGCACGCCATGCACATCGACAAGACCCAAATCCGCTTTCCGTTTACGTTTCGCTTGTTTCAGCAAATGGGACATTACGCTTCCGATTGGCAATTTGTAGAACTGGTGATCAACGGCGATTACCGGGGACTCTACCTCCTGTGCGAACGCATCAAGCGCGACGGCGACCGCCTGGATATTGCCAAACTTCAGCCCGATGAGGTCACCGGAGATGACGTGACGGGAGGCTACATCCTCAAGATCGATTGGCTGTGGGACTTTGAAGGCTTTGAGTCCGAATTTCAGGCGCAGGCCGGTAACCCCATGACCTACCAGTATTACTACCCCAATGTGGAAGACCTTCAACCCGAGCAAGAAGCCTACATCCAAGATTACATATCCCGCTTCGAAACTGCCGTGTTCAGCGACGACTATACCAATCCCGAAGGAGAACGCTACACTGACCTGATCAATCCCACCACCTTTACCGATGTGCTGATCATCAACGAACTCAGCAAGAACTCGGACGGGTACAAGCTCAGCTCCTTCCTCCACAAAGACAAAGACAGCAACGGCGGCAAGCTCTCTGCCGGGCCCATTTGGGATTTTGACCAGAGCTATGGCAGCTCGCTGGTGTGCTCCTGTCACGACCCCGAAGGCTGGACCTACCTCCAAAACCAAGACTGCGAAGACTTGGAGTCCATGCCGCTGTGGTGGCAACGTATGATGCAAGACGAGGTGTTCACCAACCACCTGAAATGCCGCTGGGAAGCGTTCCGCGCGGGCATCTTGAGTGATGCCGGAATGTTTGAAGCCATAGAATCCGACACCGCTTCCATCTCGGCCCCGGTGGCCCGCAACTTCATCCGCTGGGACGAGGTGATCGGCGAGTCGATCTGGATCGAACCCAACCCCATCCCCCAGACCTATCAGGCTGAGGTAGAAGCCATGCAAAACTGGCTGACCCAACGCGTGGCCTGGCTTGACACCAACATGCCCGGCAACTGCTCCGAAGATGTGATGGGAGACCTAGAAGAACAAGCCCCGCTGCCCGAAGTCCATGTCTATCCCAACCCCGCCCGTGACGCGCTCTACGTGAGCGCCGAACACCAAGTGCGCCTCCGCGTGCACAGCATCCAAGGCCAACTGTTGGTGCCTTGGACCGGCAACGCCTTTGCCCATGCAATTCCATTATCCATGTGGAGTCCTGGCATATATATGATAGAAGTAGACGGTGAAGCCGGCAGGCAGGTGAAGCGGTTCATGAAGGAATAGCAGCCGTGCAGGAGATTGCTTGGGGCCTCGCTTCATGGCTTCAGTCTCTTGTCCACCACAGAGCGCAGGGTGAAGTAGCCACCCACAGCTGTGAGGGTGAGCACCTCATAGAGGCTGCTCCAGGCCTCCCCGATTGTGAAGGCCATATCCATGCTGTCCAGGATGATGAAGATCATGAGGGTGATCACAAGCATGAGCACGGTCAATGGCCGCACATTGGATGCGAGCCATGTCCCTTGGCTGTCTGCTTGCCACCTGGCTGTGATCTCTTGCTCCAGCTCTTTGCGCTGATCCATCATGGCCAGGAGGTGCTCCTTGTCTTCAGGGCTCAGCTGATCATCCTTGTCCAAGATCCGCTTGAGCACACCAAGGCCACCCTGATCTGGGAGGAGGTCTCCAACTGCATCAAGAAGGTGAGGAGCTTTGCCTTTCAGCCAGGAGCCCAGGGCTGTCTTCCTGATTGGCTTCTGTGATTGATTCACAGCGCCAAGATCTCCAGGATGCGGTGCTCAGATGGTTACCTTTGGCAAGTAAGGAGCAGAGGGGTTTTGTGTTGACAACTCTGGAGGGACCATCATAGGGACCATTGGCGCATCTGCCTCTGAAATGCCAGTGATTGCTGAGGGTTCCAACAGGGTGCTGATTCCCCCCGGCTCCACCTTGTAGAATGTGAATAAAATGGCCCGTATTCCCAGTTAGAGCGGGCTTTTTTATGCCCTCAATTGCAGCAGAATCAAGGGGGGAATCACTCGATTACCACCTTCTTCTCTACCGTACCATCATCGTAAATATGAAACAGTAATTGCCCCCGGTGAAAGGAGGCATCTCTTCCGAGGAGATCCACGATTCGCACTACTTTTCTATCCACAGCGGGTACATTCATAATGGAACTCGTGTTTTGATAAATTCGAATTTCGTTTAGCCCACTTTCACAGCCAGAAATGGCCAATTCTGTGAGTGCTGCCTGTGAGGGATTATCCAAAATAAGGGTTTCAGGGCCCGCTTCGCTGTTCCCCTTGATGCCCACGATTCCAGCCGTGTCCATTAAAAAAGCCTGCGTGCAATAAAAGCCGCAATAGTCTACAATGTCCACCTCGATTGTCTGAATGCCCGGTAACCCCGTCAAATCAACGGTCAATCGAGAAGGCCAAATCATGACGGACTCTGCGAAGCCAAGGGCCGGACCATTTGCCGCGAAAGAACAGCCACCTGGTGCACAATCGTCCGTGGTCGTGGTTACAAAACTTAGACTTACATCCTGCTCTGTCCAGACTTCATTGCATTGAACAGTTTCGGGAACATTGTCAAGGGTAAGCGTTACGGACTGACCACGTGCACAATAGAACGAGAGAAAAATACATGCTGAGCAAACAAGAGATTTTAGCTTCATGCTAGATGAACGCATAGATCTTGCATTTGGTTGCAGGAAGCGGGACATACATGAGTAGAGGGCTGAATGTCTTTTGATCTCTGGGCATTGCACGAGTAACAGATTGCCGCCGGCTCCATTTACTGGAGTGTGCGGAGTCTCTCGTCATCTGTTAAAATGAAAGGCGGTAAGCAACTGCTAAGCAGCGAACGACGTTATCAAGACGACATGACAAGAATGAATAAGACAAGAATGAATAAGAACTTCTCCATCCTATTAACTATGGTGACTGTTTTGACTGTCCAAACCACTGCTCAGATTGGACCGGTCATTAGAACGAATCTAACTGACCTCTTGGCTGGTCGTTATTCCCTTGGCACTGAATTGGTGCTCAGAGATCAATTTTCTTTGGGATTGGATGTCGACTACATCGCGCGCAATACTTCTGTAAGATTCTATGAGGGTGGCCGGCCGGGTGAACCTCTGTTTGGGGGAGGGGATACCCAGAAACGGGGCGTCATCCTTGAGCCACAGATTCGCTGGTACCCGGGTAAGACTGCTGGGCAAGGAACGTATGTCACCATTTCTGGGTTCTTTGGGTATTCGAGATACACCCCGGTTGACTGGTTTTGGGGTTACGACCCGATGGAATGGAGGGGCAGGGGGGGCTCTTTTCAGCTGGGATATCAGCGAAGGGTTAAGCGATTCCTTCTCGACGCCTACATGGGGGGCACTTGGACCAAAGACCAGAGAACAGGCTTCATCGAGGACGACGCCTCGTTTCCCATACGCACAGGATTTCGTATGTCTGCTGGTCTACGTTTGGGCTTCAATGCTGGCGGTGATCGGTAAAGTTGATTTGACCAAATGGGGATCGAGTGTGCTCGGCTTCTGTGTGGGGGGGTCTCACGGCAAGAATTTCAAGCCTAACCATTCCAGGGGTAAACTTGCAGCACAAGGAATTCAGATCCTTTTCAGTTTGCATCAATCAGGTCCGCAATCAGGTCCGCAATCAGGTCCGCAATCAGGTCCGCAATCAGGTCCGCATTGGGAAGCAAACTCTGCAGGGCCTGGAATCATTGGGGGTCAGAGGGTGTGTCTACACTCCCGGCGGCTCCACAAAGTGTGACTCGTTTCTGATTCGATTGTTCCCTATTCGACAATCTGCATGTGTAACGTTTGCTTCTCACGCTTGCGTATGTTACGTTTGCGTTACACCTAAAACAGAGACATGCATTACCAACCAGAAATTTTGATCCCACTCTTTGGGATTTTCGCGGGCACCAGTGTGCCTATCGCCACCTTCATTTGGCTGTACTTCGATGCCAAAGGAAAGCGAAACGCTGTCATAGAAATATCGAGAAACATCGAAGACAAGGAGAAACTCGAGGAATTGCTCCAGATTTTCGAAGAACGCAAAAAACAACCGCTGGATTATCGTAGAAACGGGGTGATCACAATTTTCGTGGGTTTTGGCATCTACATGTTTGGTTACATGCTCATCGGACGCGTTCTGGAAGGCGTCGGTGCGATGATTGCACTTTTCGGTATCGGTTCCCTGATCGCTGGATACCTTTATCCGAACACGGGTAAAGAAATCACCCAGGCGGTTGAGAAATATGAAAAGTGCTGAAAGTGGGAAAGAACCACAAAAAATTGCACAATTGCCTGGAACAACACCGCAAAGCGGCCAACATGACCCAGCAGGATTTATCTGTTTTGGCTGAAGTGTCCCGCAAAAGCATCAATGCCATCGAGAATGGTGTGTACGTACCTTCTACCGTTCTCGCGTTGAAAATTGCCCGCACGCTGAATTGTAGTGTCGAAGACTTGTTTCAGTTACCCTCAACGTGACACCATGGTGGCGTGATGAAGTTTACCGTGATGTGAAATGCCATACTGTAGACTTTGCATTCTGAGCGAATCTGCTTCGCCTACTTGACCAAATCGGGATTGAGGGTGTTCGGCTCCTGTCCTGCTGGGCCCACCTTATTTTGAGTTGAGATTTTCGAGAATTGAGCGTGTTTGATGGTACGTCCACCTTTTATTGAGAGACTCCCCTAATCAAGGTATATTATTTAGAATCATTCAAAATAACGTGATTGGGGGATGCTGCGGAAACGACATCTTCCAGAATTTTGGGCAAAACAGATTTGGATGCTCTATACGTGTCCCTGATTTAGGTTTTCAACGATTTGCATTGATGGCTGAACGCAGCTTCATGCTAGGCAGCAGGTTTTCAGAGAATTCAAAGGACTGTTCTTCTGGGTGGGCGATTGGCTCACCCAGATTTTTTACTCACTCAATCAAGGAGGCATGATACAACTCTATTACGGTTCGGACACACAGAACACTCACCGGGTGGTTCAGGAGACGATTTTGCCACTTTTTAGACAAGCAGGAATCACCGTACATGACAAGCTCATTGCTGAGCTGTGTGACAATGACTGGCGAGACCATGATTTTTTTGTGTTGGGCGTTCCCACTTGGTACTATGGCGAATTGCAAAGTGATTGGGAGGCATACTTTGACCATTTCAAAACAATCGATTTCAAGGGCAAAACAGTTGCCCTTTTTGGTCTTGGTGATCAATGGGGTTACGACGAGTGGTTCATCGATGGTGTTGGCATCTTGGCAGAAGCATTGATCGCCAATGGTGCGGAGCTTGTCTGTCCATGGCCAACCAAGGGGTATGATTTTCAGAAATCCCGAGCCTTGAAAAATGCAGGTGAGTTTTATGGGTTGGCCCTAGATGAGGACAACCAATATGACCTCACTCATTCGAGATGTGAAGCTTGGGTAAAGCTGGTTGTTGCAGAGTTGGATTCGAGACTTACCTCTATAGCTCGGGCGGTATGAAGCATTGCACGGGCGACAGGTCAACATTTTCTTTGACGCCGAGACTCGAATTTCTTGCAACGGTGATTGCGCTATTCAGCTTGGGTTGCAATGGAGAGGATGACTCGAATGGACTCTTTGACTTTGACGTGTCCAATGAATTTGTCACCCAAGGGTCCGACGTGTCATATAGAATTACCAGGGCTTATCTGGACACAGAGTTCCAATGGACATCCGTCCATATGAATTTGAACGATGGTGTTGTTGGCGATTCGCTCGTCACCAGTTGTGGCAATTGGAGTTATGAAGTCAATCCCAATTCCACAGTGGAAATCTGGTTCCCCGACGCTTTTGTGGACGATGGCATTTATTATTTCTCTGACCAAGCCGATGACAATGACTTTCAAATTCTCATCAAACGCGATTTGAGCTTCGGACCTACTTTCTCAGGTCCTTTTCAGCTCACTGAAAATTCATTGCAACAACAGGTTGTTGTGGCGCGAGGCTTCACGGAATTTGACACTGACCAGCCTTTTGAGGTGACTCAGGCTACAATTCAAATTCAGAACATTCGCAGCGAGGAGTCTACCATTCGCTTTGTTCTGGAGTTGGCCAATGAGGATTGTATCACCGGTTCCTTTAAGGGAGCATTCGAGCCTTTCCGTCGAATCGAAATCGAGGGCGACTGCGATTGAGTCGGCGTCGCCATTGACGATTCCTCAACAGACCACATCGGGGTTGAGGGTGTTCGGCTTCTGTCTTGCTGGCACCACAAGGGAAGAGGGCTTGGTTTTTAGACTTGAAAGTGTGTTAGCGGGTTTGGTTCGTTTGGCCAAGAACTTTGGTTGACTCAGCGGAAGTCAATCTTGCTTGACCAAATGAGGGTTTATGGTGATCGGTTTCTTTCCCGCTGGATCCACATGTAAAGTGGACTTGACATTTTAATGTGAAGGGTTCCCCCTTAAGCCTCTTGTTCCGTCAATAGACGATTGTTGAATTGGACGTTTTGATGAAAGAGTGAAAGACCGAAACATCAATTCCACACTTTCTTAACAGTTCGGGGCCAAGGATCATCGAATTCGTGGCCGTTGCGCCATCGCTGAACTTCTGCCTCCGACAGGAAACAGGATTCAATCGCTAAAGCAAAATCGTCAATGTGTTCCTTGTTTCCAATGATCGTCAAATCACAATGCCGATCGCCGAAACGACCCGGCTGCTTCTCAATTATCTTCTTCAACTCTGTGATTTCTGTCTCGGTGAGGCCTGATTCGATGTCCTCTGCAATACCTGCTCTCCACGACCCAACAATCTCTAGATTGATTCCACTTCCCGCTTGATTCCACAGCATTGCAAATTTGTCACGACTTGCGAGCCAGAAAAATCCTTTGCTGCGATAAATATGATCATTCAGAAAGGTGTGGCAGACGTCCCACAACCTCATGGGGTGAAACGGGAGGTCACTTTTAACAACTCTAGTGCCAATGTTGTAAGGCCTGTCACCGTCGTGGTCAGATTCTAAGTCGAGAAACAATTCTTGGGTTAAAACATCAACACTTTGAAAATCGTAAATGGGCAATTCAAGGAGAGAAGGCAGAGACATATTTCCGAAATGAAGAACCTGTACGGAAGCATTTGGGTTTAATTTTCTGAGTGTTTCAACTGCCACGTTGCTTTCATAATGAGAAACTCGATCTGTTTTGGTGAGGAAAATGTGTGACCCAAAAAGAACCTGTTCAACCAACAAGTTCGTCACATCTCTACAGCCGTTTTTGAGGTTATCCTGGAATGATGGTATCAGGGATTCTCCGCTGTCAAAGTCGCGAGACAAGGTGAGACTGTCCACCAAAGTAAAAACTCCTGTCAGCTTAAACTCCTTGGATTTTTTGAAGAATTGAATAAGTGGCATCGGATGACAACTTCCAGATGTCTCAATCACGATTAGTTCAAGTGTTTTTGTTTTGGATTCGATTAAATCCAGCAATGCAGTTTGCAGTTGTTGCAGTCCTTTCTTGCTGCTTAAGACACAAGAATGAATGGAAATTAGCGGATTGCCTCCTTCCTCAATGGCGGAGTTGTTTCCCAAAATTTCTCCGTCAACGTCAAGCTCACTCATGTCGTTGACAATGGCTGCGACGTTGAGTTCGAGCTTCTTCGATTGAGTCAATAAATTCCTGAACAATGTTGTCTTTCCTGACCCAAGAAAGCCGTTGAGAATGATGACTTTAAATGGAGCCATAACGCATGAAGTGTATTTCTAACATTGATTTGACCAAATTGGGGTTGATGGTGTACGGCTTCTATCCTGCTGGTTCCACCGTTTAAGAAGGACCGAGCGCTTCATAGGCTTTCTAGAGTCACATGTCCTTTCTCACATTTTTAAGTGATCAGGAGAAGGTGTAGTGACTGTGCATGAAGTAGTTCCAAAGAAAAAGACATCCGGTGGAAGTGATTTTTGCTTTGTAAAAGGAGCAAATGCCTTTGCCAACCATGAATCGAACGATGAAGTGATTGAAGATTAAGCTCATGCATGCAATGCACATGTAAACGATGAACTCAGGTAGGACAGGAGATGGGCTTTGAAATGTGACGTTCTTGTTGATTGAGAAATTCAATAGAAGACCAAATGCCAGGCCGGTGTTGTTGGCGACAAGTTGGTCTATTCTCATGAAATCACGCAAGAGCCAAGTGGTTGCATAGTTGGTGATTACACCCAAGCTGCCTGCGATGGTAAAGCAGAAGAACACACTCCAGTCAATCATATCGAAAACATCAATTGAAGGCCGTCACTCAAGCTTCTTTCGGCTGTGAAATCCAGTTCTTGGGCAGCTTTCTTCGTGCATGCGAGGGTTGCACACATTTCCTCCTTATTGCTTTGCATCCGAGCCACTTTTGGTTTACAACCCAAATGGTGTGCTACCATGTGAAGTAGTTCGAGGGTCGATGTAGATGAGCCTCGACCCACATTGAAGAACGAGGTTGTAGAATCAAAATCCCGGAATCGATCCAAGGCGAGCAGAACTGCGCGCACAACATCGTCGATGTGTGTATAGTCTCTCGAATCTTCACCATTTCCAAAAATGGGGACGGCCTCACCGCTTAACAAGTGTTCTCTGAATATTGGTATTGCCAAATCGGTTCGCATGTCTTCGCCATAGACCGAAAACAAGCGAAGGACGATGGCCTTCGCTTCTGAAATCGACTCTGCCCAATTTTCGATGAGAAGCTCCCCTTGGATTTTTGTCCATCCATAATGACTCAGAGCTCGTGGCAATTGGGATGGAGAAACTTCAACAAAGGGGACGTTTCCGTTCCCATACACGCAGCTCGATGATGCAAAAAGCACCTTTTTGATACCAATGGATTTTGCGGCATTTAAAAGTGCTTGAGTCCCCTCAACGTTGATCGAGTTGTACGCCGCGCGTTGCAAATGTGACCCACGTACACCGGGCTTTGCCGCGAAATGACAAATGCTATCAATACCGCCTAAAGTCTGTTTCAGGTCGAGCAAACATGCAGTCAAATCACCACTACGAATGTCTAATTCCAGCCCATGGAAATTAGGGTGATCCAAAAGCGGTGTCCATTGATCTTTGGTGTGGGGATGGTTTTTTCTCGCACTTAAGTTGTCAATTCCAATCACCTGTTCATTGCGCAGAAGCAAAGCTCTGGCAACTGCGCTGCCAATGAATCCTCCGGCTCCGGTGACGCAAACAATCATCACACAAAAGAGTGAGATAATTTTTGAATGACAAATACCTTGATTCGGCGATTTTCATGAACGAAAGTGCAGTTTAGATTCGCTGAAGTCATGAAGCCCCGTAAAAAAGTAGCCATCCTTGGGGGTGGACCAGCTGGACTCTGTACGCACTTCATTGGACGAAATTTGGACGTGGAACGTGTACTTTTTGAGGCATCAGATTCTTTGGGGGGCAATTGCAGCACACTTGATATAGGAGGGTATCGATTTGATACCGGAGCGCACCGATTGCACGATAAGGATAAAGAAGTCACCGATTTGGCCAAGCATCTCCTTGGTCAAGAACTGCAACAAGTTTCTGCGCCAAGCCAAATTTGTTGGGATGGGCATTACACGGATTTCCCATTGTCACCACTGAACCTGTTGACCAGCATGGGGTGGAGGGACTTTACACGTGCTTGTATCCAAGTCATTTTATCCAGGCTTAAGCCTGTCGATACGTCCAATTTTGAAAGTTTTGCCATTCATCAATACGGCGAACTCGTTGCCAGACGATTTCTTTTGGAATATTCTGAAAAGCTGTGGGGAGTTCCGACCTCGGATCTTTCTCCAATGGTAGCAGGAAGTAGATTAAAAGGACTGGATTTGAAGACGTTCTTGGTTGAGAGTCTCCGAGGTCGTTTGAGGAAAACAGAGCACCTAGATGGTGCGTTTTATTACCCGAAGAAGGGAATTGGACAGCTCTTCGACTGCATTGGTGAGGAACTGCCATCGAATGAACTGAAGCTCAGCGCTCGTGTCACAAAGATTCACCATGATGGTACTCGCGTCCATTCTGTCACAATTAATGATGTTGAAGACTATGTGGTGGATGAGGTGGTATCTTCCTTGCCTCTTGGCATTTTGGTCAAAAGCCTTCATCCCCCAGCCCCTGAGCATGTTTTGGAAGCGGTCTCGGAAATCAAATTTAGAGATGTGCTTTTGATCATGTTTTGCCTGGACATTGAAAGTGTCAACGGCAATGCATCGATGTATTTCCCTTCAAAAGAAGACCCATTTACCCGAGTTTATGAGCCCCGAAACAGGAGCAAGTGGATGGCTCCCGATGGAAAAACATCACTTGCAGTAGAGGTGCCGATGGATCCGGCAGCTTCGAAGGCAAAAAACACCGACGGCTTCATCGATGAAGTAGAGCGAAAACTCACTGGGTATGGTTTCTTCAAACGTAGAGATGTAATCGGAAGACACACTTACATGCTGAAAAATGCATATCCAGTATTAACTGTTGATCATCAACATCATGCTGAGGTTGCATTGTCGTTTCTCAAAAACTTCAATAATCTTTACATCACAGGAAGAAATGGCCTCGTTCAATACAGTCACATTCACGACCACATGAGGAATGCGATGACATGGCTTGAAACCCGTCAGTTGTGAGTGGGCAATTAGACGTAATACGGCCTTCTCGAAATTGGATTCGCTTCTTGATGGTGTTGACGGTCATTGGGACAACACGATTTGCGACGACAGTTTACCATATCGAGGATATTGACAGCTTGCGCTTTGCCATGTCTGCCATCGAGTTTGATGTTTTAAACAACAAGCCTCATTTCCCTGGATACCCCTTGTTTGTCGTGATGTTGCAATGTATTCATCGACTTTGCAACTCCGTTGCGCTGAGCTTCTCTTTTTTGGGAGTGATCGCGACCACAGGACTTTGGTATGCTCTTGCCGAGCTGGCGAAATTATTTCGGATACAAGGTGCATACAGAGTCATGTTTATTCTCTTGGTTTGCAACCCATTGATTTGGGTGATGGGCAATCGGTACATGCCCGATTTAATGGGGCTTTGCGTGCTCTACTGGTGTCTTGTCTTTTTGTTGAGATCGCTTGAGTCAGAGGGAGGAAGGAGTAAAGCGAAATGGCCTTTTTTGTTGGGTGTGGCTGCATCGGTTCTTTGCGGCATTCGGTTGTCCTATGTGCCATTTTTGATTCCGGGCATTGTTTTGATTCGACGCCCGCGCAAAATGTTCCATGCCGGATTGGCATTTTTCGCTGTGAGTACATTTTGGATCGTAGTTTGGATTCATGATGTGGGATTGACAGAGTTGATTCAATTGGCCAAGCATGATTCACGAGGACATTTCACCCAATGGGGTGGCACCGTTTATTCAACTGAGGTGTCCTTGTCGCGTCGATTTGCGGGTTTGTTTGAGTCCCTATTTGCACATGGGTTTGGTGTGTGGCTGCCAGGCCGTAGTGCATGGATTCTCCTAAATTCAGCGATTCTGGTCGTGTTCTTTGTGTTGGGGAGTTGGGCCGCGTGGATCCATCGAAAGAGGCATGCTACTCCGGCATTCCTCATTTGGTTGGCATGTTGCTTTTGTTATGCCGCGTGGGCTTTCTTTTTTCAAAACATCACGTACAAGCCAAGACACATCCTTCCCTTGTTGATACCTGTGATATTTGTCTTGGCTCTCGGAGTCCAATATGTCCTTCAACAAAGCAAGTGGCCTTGTATTCGTCGTTGGCCTGAGCTAATAATGTCAGCATACATTTTTTGCGGAGTTCAAATTGGCTTTCAGCATATCCAACCTTCGGCCATCAATCAATTGAGAGATTATGTGTTAGCAAGTCCCCCTAACACTATAGTCCATTGTCCCGATTATTTAATCCGATACTACTTGAGAGAAAGCATGCCTCAACGCACCTTGCTTTTTAGCAAAAATGAGGGTGAATTGAGTCAGTTGTTGTTGGAAGACACTGACGTGTTTGTACTGAGTACAACACGCCTTTCGAAGATGAATGACGGTATTCCGCACTTGCTGCTGTTTCATCACAATTTGTACGTCAATCGACTGTGGTCAACGCTGGTGCTTTATGAGTACAAGATCAGCGCAACCGGCAATGTAGAGTGATTCTAAATAACTATATTTGAGCATGACAAATGCTTACAACTACGGTATTTGGTCTTTCGGGGCTTTGTTGATTGTGACGCTTACTCTCGTTGCTTGCCGACGAGACTCTTACGATTGCATTAACGGCAATTGCGAAGCAGTGCGCGGAGGTGATTACCTATCTCTGGCAGACTGCATGCTCATTTGTGGAAGTTCAAATAACGGCAATACTGGCGGCAGTGGCGGCAGTGGCGGCAGCAGCGGCGGC
>CAZKGY010000006.1:0-20477 GCA_964552305.1 uncultured Comamonadaceae bacterium | reverse complement strand
ATCTCCGCCACGTAGTGGATCAGCTCGGCGAGATCCGCCACGTCGCCGTCGATGTTCAACCCCGAGTTGGGGCCAAAACGAACTGCCAAGCCGTAGGCCATGGTGCCTGGGTTGGGGCAGTGGAAGTACGAGCCATAGCCGGTCGGATCGTAAAAGTCCGTGATCTCCTCAGACTCGCGCGGGCGCATCTCGCCGTCGTGCACGTTTTCGTCGTCGTGGCCGTACTCATCCACCGTGTAGAGGATGTCTTTGGCCAAGACGTTGTTCAATGGAGAGGCATCCATGGAATCCGCGGTCAGGGTGATTTGCAAGGTGTAGGTACCCGTGGCAGTGGGCTCCCAGCCCGTGGCGATGTACAGGGTGTCCTGTGCATTGGCGGGGCAGTTCGCTGCGTTGGCAAACGTGAAGACGGTGCCCAGCGACGCCGACGTGGCGCTCACTTCGTTGCCCGAGTCGTCAAACACTTCAACGAGGGCTTCCACGTTTGTTTGGTCTTCGATGCCCACGTTGCGGTACATCACACCAGCAAGCATGCCACCTTCAGAACCCAAGATCGCCTGCTCGATGGGCGTCACACGGTATTCAAACACGTTGAACACGTCGCCGTTCACCACCTGAACCACCTCCAGGTCGTTCAACACCTCGTTGGAGGAAATCGTGACGTCGTCCACGCCCCAGTAGTAGTGGCTGTAGCCGTTGCCTACTTCCTCGGCTTGGCGGTACGCAAAACGAATTTGCACCGAGTCCTGGTACGCCGCCACGCAGCTCACGTCAACGCCCACAGGAAGAGGGTTTGCCGAAGCCGTGTTGGCCGACTCGATGAAGCCACCGTGGCCGTCAAAGGCCGTCCAAGAGGTCACGCCATCCACCGTGTATCCCACCTCCAAGAACACCGGAGCATAGGGGTAGCAGCAATAGCGGAAGTACGACTCCCAGTTGACAATGACTGAGCCGATGGCCTCGAAGTTCAGCATGGGACTGGTCAACGAGCCCTCGGTGTCCTGGTACCCACTCGCGATGGGCGTGTTGTAGTAGTCGCAGTCAAAAATCATGAACCCGTCGTCGCCAGTCGTGGACTGGAGGGTTCCAATGTTGGTGCTGAATTCGCCGGCGGGATGCGTCACACCCGTGGCGTCGCCGTTGGCGTACAAGCCTTGGCCGCCTGGCTGAACCCACACCCAAAGGCTGTCGCCTCCGTTGTCGTTGACGGTCCAGGCACCGTTGCCGTTGATGCCATCGAACCCGTTGGCGAAGGTTTCTTGGAACAAGATCGTGCCACCCCCACGGAGGTGGGTTTGTGGCTGCTTGCCGAGTTCACGCGAGGTGTTGGCCTCTTCAAGCGACACCGGCTCGGGACGCATGGGCGTGTTGAATGCTGCAGGGGACTGGGCCCACGCAGCGGCCGACAAGCAGGCGAGGCTTGCGACAAAGAGAGAACGTAGATTCATGATGAGAGATTTCAGTTTGACGGGGAATTTACAACGAGGCGCAAGGAAAAGCCACGCCGGCAGGCGCCAAATGAAAAAAGGGAGGCCGATGGGCCTCCCTTTCTTGTGATTGGGTGTTGCGTGAATTACTTCACCATCAACTTTTGCGTCGTGCGGGCGCCGTCGACAATCAACGTCGCCGTGTAAGAACCTGCACCGCAAGCAGACGTTTCCACCAAGAAGCTGTTGTAGCCTGCTGGCTGCGTGCCCAAGTCGCGCTGCTGGACGAGCTTGCCCGTGACGTCACGCAATTCGAAAGTGACTTGCGCCGCCTTGTCCATGCGGAACTGCATGCGCGTGCTCTCGTTTGCAGGGTTCGGGAACGCTGGGAACAACTCGAAGCCTTGGCTGGCTGCAATATCCTCCACAGACACCGTCGTAGTGGCGTTGGGGTCCAAGTTCAAGCGAACCATGGGAACTTCGTTGCTGTAATACCAGTCGTAAGCGCTACCAGCGCCAAAGGGGCCGTACACAAACGCCGTTTGGTCGTAGGTGTACTGGGCTTCCCCCACCTGGACGTTGGCGCCACCGTAGTGCTCGAACGCCGCACCCAACCAGTCGCCGGCAGCGGCTTGGTAGGGCTCCTCCAAGGCGAGGGTGTACCACACGATATCAGAAGCACCGTCGTTGGTGTATCCGCTGGCCATTTCGACCTCCTCGGAGCTAATCAATTCACCACCGTACTGCTCGGCCAAAGCCAAGTCGTCGAACATGTCCACCAAGAACCCACGGATGGGCGTGCCGTCTTCCGAACCTTCCATGATTGCCACGTCGATGGCGTAGATGGTGACGTCGCTGATGATGTCGTAGAGGGGCATGGCGATGTAATCGTCGGATCCGTCACCGGGGAAGTTTGCGGTCACAATGCCGTTGTCACGGCCGTACTGCAAGTCAGTCACTTCGAATGATTGTATCAAGGTGTTGTTTCCAGGGTTCTCATCGATTGAGTCGGAGGACAAAACATAGGTCAAATCCTGAACTCCCAACCCTGAAGGCTGGTAAGCCACGGTCAAGGTATCGTTGCTCGCGTAGCTCAACGTGGCCAACGCGTCTGACGCGTAGCCCGTGCCGTTGACGTCCAAGTCCACCATCACGTTGGTCTGGTCTTGGTAGCCCACGTTGTACACCTTCGCTGCAGCGGTCAAGTCCGCAGGAATCTGCGACTGCGCCCACGCGCCGTACTCGTACAAACCGGTCTGCGCGTAGTTTGAGAAGCTCACGTAGTTGTCGATGCGGGTGTCGTTCGCTGGGGTGTCGTAGACTTCGATGTCGTCGATCTCCCAAGAGTATCCCCACGTGCCCAACCAGCGGAAGCGCACCCAAATGGTTTCTTGGCTACCTGCGGCTTCGGTGATGTCGAATTCCAACAACGAAGGGTTGTCAGACTCGAAACCCGTCTCAGAGTCAGGGAAAACGTTGTAGCGACACTGAACAGTGTCTTCGCCGTACACCACGTTGCCTTCTGCTTCCCAATCGGTCACGTAGGCAGAAGAGGTCGTCGGCCAAGTGGTGCCGTCGCGGCTGATTTCGATGAAGCACTTCTCGCTTCCGTCAGAACCACCGTTGTCCCAGCAGCGGTAACGGGTCTGCATGGAGATGCTGACGAACTCGTGCATGGAGCAATCGATGGGCTGCGCAGTCTGCGCCCAGCAGTTCTCCACCCAGTTGGCGTCGTAGTTCGCATCGGCGCCAAAGAGGTCGGAGTCCACCATCAAGAAGCCGTTGTCGGCCGTGGTGGAGTTGATTGCAGGTGCAGCAGACCCGTCGGCGGTGCCACCAGCCCACTGGTTGTATGGCCCTGCAGGACCTTCAGTGGAGCAAGCAAAGTTGATGTCGATGTCAAACCATGGGGAACCCTCTTCTGTAGCGCCATTTCCGAAGGTCCAGTTGTCGCAGTTGGAAATGTCGTCGGTCCAGAACACTTCGCGGTCCGCGTTCGGGACCACTGCAGTGACCTTCTTCTTTGGGGCCATGTCTTGTTTGGCGGCAGCGGCAGGCTGGTTGAATTGAGCCGTGGCGCTGAAGCTCAGGAGGCCACCGAGGGCCAAGATGTACAAATGCTTCATATCTATTGGTTTTGGATTCAGATTCGAAAGTCAGGGCGAAAATAAGGCGTTCGTCTGCTTTTGCCATCGACACAAGCAGGGGTTGCCAACAGCACGGGGTGCAATGCTCAAGCCAACACCTCTTCGAACGAGGACAATGGCGGGCAAGAACACACCAAATTCCTGTCACCGTAGGCGTTGTCCACACGTGCCACAGCACTCCAGAATTTGCGTTGACGCAGGTCGGGCACCGGGTAGACGGCTTGCTCCCTCGTGTAGGGGTGGTCCCATTCAGTGGCCGTGGCTTCTTCCACGGGGTGAGGGGCCATTTTCAGCACGTTGTCTTCGGGGTGTGCCTCGCCGCGCTCGATGGCCGCGATTTCCTCCCGAATGCTGAGCATGGCCTCTGCAAAGCGGTCGAGTTCTTCGAGCGACTCACTTTCCGTGGGTTCCACCATCAACGTCCCCGGCACCGGCCAAGAGACCGTGGGTGCATGGAAGCCATAGTCGATCAAGCGCTTGGCAATGTCCATGACTTCGATGCCCGCCGCCTTGAATGCTCGGCAGTCGAGGATCATTTCGTGGGCCACGGTGCCATTTTTGGCCTGATACAACACGTCGTACGCCCCTTCCAACCGCGCTTTCAAGTAGTTCGCATTCAGAATCGCCACCTTGGTGCTCTGCGTCAACCCCGACTGGCCCAGCATCTTGATGTAGGCGTAGGGAATCTGGGCAATCAAGGCACTGCCAAACGGCGCGCTGCTCACGGCGTCAATCGAGTCGCCTTCGCCAACAGGCACCACGTCATGGCCAGGCAAGAACGGCACGAGGTGTTCCGCCACGCCAATGGGTCCCACACCTGGGCCACCGCCCCCGTGGGGAATGGCGAAGGTTTTGTGGAGGTTCAAGTGACACACGTCCGCGCCAATCATACCAGGGCTGGTGAGTCCCACTTGCGCATTCATGTTGGCGCCATCCATGTACACTTGCCCTCCGTGGGCGTGAATCATGGACGTCACGTCGAGTACCGATGATTCAAACACCCCGTGGGTGGAGGGGTACGTGATCATCAAGGCGCCCAACCGCTCGCTGTGCAACTCCGCCTTCTCTTTCAGGTCGTTCACGTCGATGTTCCCGTGCTTGTCGCATCCGACAACCACCACCTTCATGCCTGCCATCACCGCGCTCGCCGGGTTGGTGCCGTGGGCGCTGTTGGGGATCAGGCATACGTCGCGGTGCGATTCGCCCCGCGATGCGTGGTAGGCACGGATCACCATCAACCCTGCAAATTCGCCTTGGGCACCGCTGTTTGGTTGAAGCGAAACCCCAGCAAATCCTGTGATTTCCGCCAAATCCGACTCCAGCTCCGTCAACATCGCTCGTGTCCCCCGAGCCTGGTCAGGCGGACAAAACGGATGGAGCTCAGCGAAGGCAGCCCACGTAATCGGAATCAACTCCGTGGCTGCATTCAGTTTCATGGTGCACGAACCCAACGGAATCATGGCGTGGGTGAGGCTCAAATCGCGGTTCTCGAGCGACTTGATGTAGCGCATCATTTCCGTTTCGGAGCGGTAGCGGTTGAACACCGGGTGGTGCAAGTAATCCACCTCCCGGTTCAGGGGGCCAAAGAACGTGGGGTCAAACGACACCCCCTGCACTGGGCTCACACCAAGCACCGAGCAAAGCGTGGCAAAGTCGTCCTGGTTCGTGCGTTCGTTGAACGACACGCCCACGTGCTTGCCGTCGGCGAAGTAGCGAAGGTTGACACGCTTGGATTCGGCCCGCGCACGCAGTGCCTTCATTTCATCCGCCCCTCCGAGTACTTCGATTTTCAAGGTGTCCGTGTAGCAACGGCTCACCACGTTCAGCCCATCCGAGGCGCCCAACGCCACAGCAAGGCCACGGGCGTAGGTGTGCATCCGCTCGGCGATGTCACGCAGGCCTTGGGGGCCGTGGTACACCGCGTACATGGAAGCCATGACGGCGAGCAAGCTCTGGGCCGTGCAGATGTTGGAGGTCGCCTTGTCTCGACGGATGTGCTGCTCCCGAGTCTGCAGGGCCATGCGCAACGCTTGCTTGCCCTTGCGGTCCACGCTCACGCCGATGATGCGGCCTGGGAAATGACGCTTGAACGTTTCTTTGGCCGCAAAGAAGGCGGCGTGGGGGCCTCCATAACCCATGGGAACCCCGAAGCGCTGGGAACTGCCCACCACCACGTCTGCGCCCATCGTTCCAGGGGACTTCAACAAAAGCATGGCCATCAAATCGGTCGCAAACACAGTGCGTACGCCAAGGTCTGCCATGCCTGACGTCATTGCCGTCAAATCTTCCACTTCGCCGTCGGCGTCCGGGTACTGCACCAAGCAGCCAAACACGTCGCCCTCGGCCGCCACGCTGAGCATGGCCTCACGGGTGACCACCTGCAAATCGATGGCAAGGTGCGCTGCCCGCGTCCGCATCACGCTCAGCGTTTGCGGGAACACGGCGGCGTCCACCAAGAAACGGTTGCGGCCCTCCTTCGCCTGGGCCCGTGGGCGCGCCGCGAAAAGCATGGCCATCCCTTCCGCCGCGGCGGTGCCCTCGTCGAGCAAGGAAGCGTTTGCCACCTCCATGCCCGACAAATCCATCACCATGGTCTGGAAATTCAAGAGCGCCTCGAGGCGTCCTTGTGCGATTTCCGCCTGGTACGGCGTGTAGGCCGTGTACCACCCGGGGTTCTCGAGGACGTTGCGTCGAATCACGCTGGGCACCTCGGTCGGGTAGTAACCCATCCCGATGTAGTTCCTGAACACCACGTTTTGGGCGGCCAAACCGTCGATGTGTTCGAGGTATTCGCTCTCGGTCAACGCCGTGCTGACATCCAGGCGTTCACGGAGGCGAATCGCGCCAGGCACAGTGCGTTCAATGAGGTCGTCCAGGGAAGGCGCGCCGAGGGTGCGGAGCATGGCGTTTTGGTCTTCCAAGCGAGGGCCCAAATGCCGAGAAACGAAACTTCCAATCTTCATGAGAATCAAAGAAAAGCGGGATGAAACATTCCGTAGAAAGCGCAAAAATACGTCCCCGGTTCTACCCCCGAACGACAAAGTCTCCACATCCCGTCCACCAATGCCACTTCTGCGTCCATCGGTGGCCGACCTTTGCGCCTATGTTCTGGCGTGGCCTGTCGTTTACGCATGCATGGATTGCCCTAGGGGCGTTCGTCACGACCACCTTCAGCTGGATGTGGGACGTGGAAGGAGAACCCATGGAACGAGGGGGGATGCAGGCGGCATGCTGGGTGGCTCTCTCAACAGGCCTGGGATACACCATTCAACGGGGGATCAAACACGCCCGAAACCCCGAAACGATGCCGCCCCTTCGGCGGGCATTTTGGGACCGATGGAAGTGGGCGATGGTCGTGGTGTGGGGCGGGGCCTGGACGTGGTTCACGGTCGCATTTGCCGAAAGCCTCCGATGGGACCATCCCGAAAGGCTCTGGGTCGTGGTGGGCTTGGGCATCGCTTCCCTCGGGTACGCCTTCGTGCCGGGGACCCAAGGAGGATTCCGCAACGTGGTGGGGTTGAAGGTTCCACTCATTGCCGGCGTGTGGGCCACGGCCACCACCCACCACCCCGAGTTGGGGCTGGACCCCCTTCTTTGGGTCCAGCGATTCTTGTTCATTGCGGGGCTGACGCTGCCGTTTGACATCCGCGACGTGGAAATTGACCGCCCCCACATGACCACGTTGCCCATGGTCGCCTCGACGGACCAAGTCCTGCGCTGGGCGCGCTTCTTGCTCGCCGCATCTGCGGCGCTGAGTCTCGCAGTGTGGGGAGAGAGAACCTGGACCCACGGGCTCAGGCCGGTGGACGCGGGTCCCATGGTGGTGGGGTTGCAAGGCCTCTGGGCGTGGTGGGTCCTTCGTCCCGAATCGGCCCTCCCGACGTTGACGGCTGCGGAAGAAACGACGAGGGAGCGGTTCACGGGTTGGACGCTCGACGGCGTGTTGGTGATGCCCTACGTGGCCCTGTGGCTGATGTACCTCATGCTTCTTTTCGTGTCGCCTGTGCTCCGCGATTGGTGAGCCTTGCGCCGCCGGAAACCTGGGAAGTGTCAAATTTGTTGTAAGTTGTGGATAGGGTTGACTGCGAGACCGTTGCCTCCCCGCCCTGTTGAATCATCCAAGCCAAACGCCATGTCCCAAGCCACCCGCCTCCTGGCCCTTGCCGCCTTTTGCCTGTCCAACGTGTCCCTGGGTCAATGGCTTGAATGGGACCTTCAAACGGACGAACGCTTGCAACTCACCACCGTCGCCAATTCGGACGACGAGGAGAAAGACATTTGGCCTGCGGACCTCGACAAAGACGGTTGGACGGACGTGATTGTGGTGCGCAAGGAGCCGTTCTCTGCCGCAAACGAGCCCCCCAAATCGGACCTGCTCCTGATGAACCAAAACGGGGTGCTGGCGGACATGACCAGCGAACTCGCCCCTGAATTTCTAAGCAACCCCAGTTTCGCCCGCGACGTGTTCGTGGTGGATGTGGACAACGACTCGTGGGACGACGTCGTGATCGTCAACACCTTCAACCAGCAGCCCATGCTTTACATGAATCTGGGGGAAGACGCCAGCGGGCAGTGGCTCGGTTTGGCAGACGAGTCCGCCGACAGGCTGCCCACGTTGACCAGCGACCAACCCTTGATCTGTGCCGTCTGGGCGGGCGATTTGACGGGCAACGGAGCGCAAGATTTGTACTTCGTAAACTACCGCGTCAACAGCGGAGGAGGCACCGCCAAGGACTTCCTGCTGATCAACGATGGGACGGGTTACTTCTCCGACGAAGGTGCCACCCGAGCCGGCGATTTGCTCAACAGTGCGTTCGGCACCGCAGGCCAAATCCACGACATGGATGGCGACGGCGACCTAGACATCGTCAAAAACACCACGCTCTACAACGTCTTCCCATGGAATTCGCGGGGCGTCATCGTCCTCTTCAATGACGGAACAGGCAACTTCCCTACGTGGCAGAACCTCGTTCCGAACGCGTCCCCCTACATGTTCGAGGTGGTGGACTTCAACGGCGATGGCCTCCTGGACCTTTACGTGGTGGACGACGGCGCCGACAAGGTGCTCACCGCCACGTCGCACCAAGCCGACGTCAGCCTCGGATTCAACACGGTGAATTTGGGATTCAGCTCGAGCAACGGCTTTGGTGGCAACGTGCACGCGGCCGACCTCGACCTGGACGGCGACCTCGACGTGGTGGTTTCTGACGTGGATGTCGACATTCCACCGTGCAACAGCAGCCGCCGCATGGCCATCTACGAAAACGTCGATGGCACGTTCCAAGACCCCTACGGCAACGCCAACTTCGACTGGGTGACGAACAGCTACGACGTGGCCTTGCTCGACATCAACAACGACGGACTGGTCGACATCCTGAGCGGCAAATGCGCGGGTTACGACGTCATCATGTCCAACAACTGCGCCTTGGCAGCCAGCTCGGCGGACTACGACTTGGACGGCGTGCCGGACGCATGCGACGCATGCCCCACGAACCCATCCCCTGACTGCCAGGAGGAAACGACCTTCCCGGAAGCGAACACCGGCCACAGCATGGCGCGGCAATGGAACGAATTGCTGTTGGCGAGCATCCGTGGCGACTTTGCGCGACCCACGGTGCATGCGAGAAACCTTTGGCACTCATCCATGCTGATGTGGGACGCTTGGGCGGCCATGGACCCCTCAGCCTGCACGGCGTTCTTGGGGCAGTCGTACGACGGGTTCACGGCGTCGTTCGACGGATTCACCCCCGCCACGGACGTGGCCACGGCACGCGACGAAGCCATCGCCTTTGGGATGTACCGACTGCTCCGGCACCGATTCGCGAACGCCCCCCAAGCGTCGAACCTGTTGGTCGGCTACGACGCGCACATGGCCACGCTCGGGTACGACGTGGGTTTCTTGGACACGGACTACAGCACAGGCGATGGACGTGCCCTTGGAAACTACTTGGCCGACCGCCTCATTGCGTTTGGGCTGCAAGACGGATCCAACGAACAAAACGACTACGCCAACACGGTCTACACGCCGAGCAACCCTTCCCTGATTGTGGATTTGCCTGGCAATCCCACGGTGGCGGACCTCAACCGTTGGCAGCCCCTGACGTTGGATTTGTTCATCGACCAAAGCGGCAACCCCATCCCTGGGGAGACGCCACCGTTCCTGTCTCCGGAATGGGGCCAGGTGACGTCCTGGGCCCTCACGGACGAAGACCTCACGTCGTACAGCAGGGATGGCTTCGAATACAAGGTGTATCACGACCCCGGGCTGCCCGCGCTGCACAGCAACGACGGCACAGGAACCTCCGACATTTACGTGGATGGACACGCCATGGTGGCCCTTTGGTCAGGGTTGCTCGACCCCACCGACGGCGTCATGTGGGACATCAGCCCGGCCTCCAGCGGAAACCGTGACAGCTACCCCACCACGTTGGAAACCTACAGCTCCCTGTACGACCCAGTGAACGGTGGCTCACCGAGCCCGGGACACTCGGTGAATCCTGCCACGGGCTCTCCCTACGCACCCAACATGGTCCCGCGCGGCGATTACACGCGGATCCTCGCCGAATTCTGGGCCGATGGACCCGATTCGGAAACGCCCCCTGGCCACTGGTTCACCATCTTGAACTACGTCAGCGACCATCCTGAATTGGTCAAGCAATTCCAAGGTGTGGGCCCCGTACTCGACGACCTTGAATGGGACGTCAAGGCCTACCTCGCGCTTGGCGGCGCGATGCAAGATTGCGCCATCGCGGCGTGGGGTGCCAAAGGATGGTACGACAGCTCCCGTCCGGTTACGGCGATTCGCGGCATGGCCGAATTGGGCCAAAGCACCGACCCGAGCGCAGACAACTACCACCCAGGAGGCCTGCCACTTGTTCCAGGCGCGATTGAAACGGTGTTGCCAGGCGACCCGCTCGCCGGGGCGTTCGGCGCGAATGTGGGGAAGATCAAGGTTTGGGCTTGGCAAGGAAGCGCGGCCATCAACAACGTCGACACCGACTTTGCAGGCGTCGGATGGGTGTTGGCCGAGTCGTGGGAACCTTACCAGCGTCCGTCGTTCGTCAGCCCACCCTTCGCGGGTTACGTCAGCGGACACAGCACCTTTTCCAGGGCAGCGGCCGAAGTGTTGACCGCCTTCACGGGGGACGCGTATTTCCCTGGTGGAATGGGAACCTTCACGGCCCCTGCCAACGAGTTCTTGGTGTTTGAAGACGGCCCCAGCGTGGACGTGGAATTGCAGTGGGCGACCTACCGCGACGCATCGGACGAATGCAGCTTGTCACGGATTTACGGAGGCATCCACCCCTACTTCGACGACGTGCCTGGACGCCTCATGGGCATCGACATTGGGCTCGACGCCTTTGGTCGTGCGGCCAGCTTTTACGGCGACGGGCTCACCGACCTGACGTGCGACGTGGATCCTGGAACCTGCCCCGGTGACTTGGACAGCGATGGCTTCATCATCATCGGCGACGTCTTGATGTTCCTGAGCGACTTTGGATGCACCGCGAACTGCGTGGCGGACGTCAACGGAGATGGCACCGTGACGGTGCAAGACTTGCTGGATGGCATTTTGGCCAACTTCGGGCAACCCTGCCCTTGAGTCAGCCGAACGCCACGTCCAACGACTCGATGAATGCTTGCGAGGCTCGGTCGAGGTCTGCGTCCGTGTGGGCTGCCGACACAAATCCGACTTCGTAGCCGGAGGGTCCCAAATAGATGCCTCGGTCAAGCAGCGCCGCGTGCAGGGTGCTGAAGTAGGCCATGCTGTCGGGGTCGATTTGATCGCTCCGGCGAATGTGGATGGCGTCTGAGAATGCCAGCCAGAAAATGCTGCCTCTGCGGAAGATGTTGAAGCTGTAGCCTTGGGCTTTCGCGTGGGCCACCACGGGATCCACCAAACGGGATGCCTTCCGGTCGAGGTCCTCGTAGAATCCGGGCTTCAAGCATTCCGTCAACTGCGCCACGCCCGCTGCCATGGCCACGGGATTGCCGCTGAGCGTGCCCGCTTGGTACACGGGACCTGAAGGCGCGATGTGACGCATCACTTCTTCGCTGGCCGCGTAGGCACCGACCGGCAATCCGCCGCCAATGATCTTGCCAAACGCCAAGACGTCTGGCTGGATGTCGTACAGCCCTGCAGCCCCTTCGAAGCCCACCCGGAAACCGCTGATGACCTCATCGAAAAGCAACAAAATGCCCTCGCGTGTGCAAATGCGACGCACTTCACGCAAAAACTCTGGGTCTTGAATCAGCAGGCCGTTGTTCGCCGGGATCGGCTCGATTGCCACCACCGCGATTTGGTCCTTGTACGTGGCAATGCACGCCTCCAAGGCAGGCAAGTCATTCAGCGGCAGCACCAACGTTTCCTGGGCGTAGGCCTCAGGCACCCCCGCCGACGACGACGTGCCCAACGTGGCCAACCCACTGCCCGCCTTCACCAGCAAGGCGTCGACATGGCCGTGGTAGCACCCGTCAAACTTGATGATTTTGTCGCGACCCGTCACCCCACGGGCAAGGCGAATGGCGGACATCGCAGCCTCGGTGCCCGACGACACGAACCGAATGCGATCCGCGTATCGGTGGTTGGACAAAATCAACTCCCCCAACTCGTTTTCCAGGCGGGTGGGTGTGCCAAACGACGTGCCATTGGCAAGCGTCGCCGTCACGCGGTCCACCACCGAAGGGTGCGCGTGGCCCAAGATGAGCGGTCCCCAAGAGCAGCAGAAGTCGATGAATTCGTTGCCGTCGGCGTCCCAGATGTGGGCGCCCGCCCCGCGATCCACAAACAACGGGGTGCCCCCGACCGATTTGAAGGCGCGTACTGGGGAATTCACCCCACCGGGGAACAAGGATTGCGCCTTGTCGAACAAGGCCGCGGAAGAAGAGCGTTGAAGGGTGGTTGCCATTTCCGTGCGAAATTAGCCCAGCATGAAAGAGCTTCCTACCCTCGCGACGGCCCGCAACTTGGACTCTGCGGACCCCCTCAGCCGATTTCGCGAGCGCTTCCACCTTCCCCAACACGATGGGACCGACACGGTGTACTTCACCGGCAACAGCCTGGGTCTTCAACCCAAGGCCGCCAAGGCCGCCCTCCAAGTCGAGTTGGACGATTGGGCCCAATGGGGGGTGGAGGGCCATTTCCAAGGAAGGCATCCATGGGTGAGTTACCACGAGCGATTTTCGGAAGGGCTGTGCCACTTGACCGGCGCCCTTGCCCACGAGGTGGTTGCCATGAATGGCCTGACCGTCAACCTGCACTTGCTTCTCGTGAGTTTCTATCGTCCCGAGGGCACCCGCACAAAAATCTTGTGCGAAGCGAAGGCGTTTCCTAGCGACCGTTACGCCTTGTGCAGCCAAATCAGGCTCCACGGCGGCAACCCTGCCACCGACCTCATTGAGCTGGCGCCACGCGAAGGGGAACACCTGCTCAGAACCGAGGACGTCCTCGCCGCCATCGCTGAGGCAGGCGACTCGCTGGCAACCGTCATGGTTGGCGGCGTGAACTACTACACCGGGCAGCTGCACGACATGAAGGCCATCACCCGTGCCGCGCATGCAGTGGGTGCGGCTTGCGGGTTTGACCTCGCGCATGCCATGGGCAACGTCCCGCTCCAATTGCATGACTGGAACGTCGATTTTGCTTGCTGGTGCAGCTACAAATACCTCAACTCTGGACCAGGAGCGGTCTCTGGGGTGTTCATCCACGAACGCCACGTTCGAACGCCTTCGGGCGACGGCACCGCCATGCGGCGCTTGGAAGGCTGGTGGGGCCATGACGCCGAAAGCCGGTTCAAAATGGATCCAGAATTCGTGCCCATGCCAAGCGCCGAAGCGTGGCAGATGAGCAACGCCCCGGTGCTCAACATGGCCGTCCACAAGGTGGCCCTCGACCTGTTTTTGGAAGCAGGCATGCCGGCGCTTCGAGAACGCTCCTTGCGTCTGACAGCCTTTTTGGAAACGGTGGTGGAAGCGGTGGCTGAGCGCACTGGCGCACGGCTGGAAATCCTCACTCCTTCGGCCCCGGAAGCCCGTGGATGCCAGCTCAGCGTGGTGGCCCATGGCTACGGCCGGTCGTTGTTTGATCACCTCATGGCCCACGGGGTGATGGTGGATTGGCGGGAACCCGCGGTCATCCGCATGGCTCCCGTGCCGCTCTACAACAACTTCGAAGATTTGGTCCGTTTCGGGGAAGTCCTGGAAGAGGGTTTGAACAAACTCCGGGCGCAGGCGTAGCGGAGGTGGACGATTTTCTTTCGTCCTTTGTGCCATGGCACGTTCCCGTTTTGCGGTCTTTGGCACCGGCAGGTATGGCACCCAAATCGCCCTCTCGCTGGCCCGCAGGGGTGCAGAAGTGTACACCTTTGACACCCGAGCCGACCGGGCAGAATTGCTCAAGGAAGACGTCGCCCTGGCGGTGACGTTGGACTCCACGGACAAAAAAGCCCTGAAGGCGCAGCACGTCCAGGACTTGGACGCGGCGGTGGTCGCCATCGGAGAGAATTTCGAAGCCACCGTGTTGACCACGCTCAACCTGTTGGACCTGGGGATTCCCCGAATCATCGTGCGCGCCAACGACGCCAACCAGGAGCGCATCCTGACCAGCTTGGGGGTGACGGAAATCCTGAGCCCCGAAAGCGAGGTGGCGGAAGTGGTCGGCGAGCGGCTGATCAACCCCAACATCCGAGGCTTCCTTTCCCTGCCCGACGACTACGAAATTGCGGAGTTGAAAGCCCCAGCAGCATGCCATGGCCGACAGCTACAGGACCTGGACCTGGCGAATCGCTACGAACTTCGTCTCATCACGATTCGACGCGAATTTTCCGAACAGGGCGACGACGGCCAACCATGCATCCGCGAGCACATCCTCGGGGTTCCCAAGCCGGAAACAACCATCGAAGCGACCGACACGTTGGTGGTGTTCGGCTCGCTTGACGCGGTCAAGAAGTTCCTGGACATCAACGGTTGAGGGCGGGTTCGGGCCAGCCCGAAGCACACGTGGCAGAGTCCAATTCCCACATCGTTTCCACGGCCCAGTTGGCCCGAAGTTCCACAGGCGCCATCGTCAACACCGGTTCTGGTACCGACCACGTGGGCACGTCCACGCCATTCCACACTTCGTCGCCATTCAGGTCTCCCCACCACCTTGCGCGATAAGACCCGGGCATCAACCCCTTCATGACCAACGTCGTGTCGGACTTCACCAAGTGGGTCGACATCCGGTTGTTCTTGCTGTCGAGCACTTCAAGCTGCCCTTGGCATTGCACCCCAGCCAGCTTCAAGGACCACTCTGACAACGATTCCGCGGCATGCACCGCCACGGTCCACGACAAGGTGTCGTCTGGCCAGCGTTTCGACGGGCTTCCCGCGCGGAGAAACGCCTCTGGCATGACGGTGAGTCCCAACGTGCTCCCTTGGGGCCAGCGTCCTTCGCAAGGGCGCCAATCCATGGACATGGACACCGAATCCATGGCCACGCAAACCTCCTGAGGAATGCTGTCCACCTCAAGAAGAAGCCCTTCGCGCGACCGCATGGCCATCGGAACGCTCCAAGCAAAGGAAATCGCCTCGTCACGCGCCACGGTGGACGATGGAGACGCATCTAGCTTGACAAGCTTGGAGCGGCGCAACCGAGGGGTTGGCACGTCCAAGGTGTCCGTCGTCCACGTGCCTTCAGGCCAAGCCGGGGCGTGGTGCCACACGAGGCTCAGTTCCACGCTGTCGCAACGCTCGCTCCATGGCCAGGCAAACACCTGGGTGCCGCGGCGCTCGAGCATTTGGAGCCCCCCCGTCTCATCCAACAATCTCAGGGAATCCCCGTCTGTCATGGCCTCGCTCAACGTCCAAGATGCAAAGCCTGCACTGTCTCGAATCGCTTCGGACAGATAGGCCGTCACGGGCGCTTGGGTGACGTTCAAGCGCAAAGGCACTGCGATGTGACTCCCGGCAACCACCTGCTCGGGGCCCAGCGCCACCGCCTCTCCCGCGTCCCAACGGTAGTTGCGGTTGTCGTCTTGCACCACGAGGCAGCGAAACGCCGCTTCGGGAAGGTAACCCAGCTCGAACTCACCCTTGGCGTTGGATTCTGCCACGTACAAAGGCATGGCCCCTGCTTCGATGCTGTCCACCGGCCATGAGGCTGGATACAACATGGCACGGCATCCTTTTTTTGGCTTTCCGTCCAAGGCGTCCACCACAGTTCCGGTCAACTTGAGCGTGTCCAACTGTGCGCCCGTTGAAAACGCCCGAACCAAGGACTCCGTTGGATTTCCTTCGTTGAGGTCGACCACGCCATCCCCAAATTGAAAGACGTACGTGGTGTTCTCCTTCAAAGGGGCGTTCCAGCTCAATTCCACGGTGCGTCCGCGCACAATGGACTCCACAGGACCTCCAAGTGGAGGGCTGACAAGCAGTTGTTGGTTCAGGTTGCGCACCTTGACGTACTCGTCGAATTCCAAGACCATCTCCTGCCCTGAGACCTGCACCTCGCCCATGGCGGGCTGGGCAAACACAAGGGCTGGTGGTGTCTTGTCGATTTGGCCCCCCGATGGCGCACCCACCTGGGCGCAAGAAGCCCAAAACAAGGCCGCGACAACCATCCATGTGCATCCAATTGGGCGACTCACCATGTCCACTCGCTCCATTGTGCTGACAGCCGTTGCGTCAACCGTTCCAGCGTCGCCACCTCGCCGTTTGTGAAGTCGTCCTCTTCGGCGCTGTCAATGTCCAAGACCGCTTGGACCGCCAAGGATGAATCCACCAAGGGAAGGACAACCTCGCTTTTCGACAAGGAACTGCATGCCACATGGCCAGGGAAGGCATGCACGTCGGGGACCACCACGGTGGTTCCCGTCTCCCAAGCCTGTGCGCATACCCCCTTCCCTCGGAACAACCTCGTGCATGCCACGGGGCCCTGAAAGGGACCAAGCACCAAGTTGTCCTGCGCAGGGTCGACCAAGTAAAATCCGACCCAATGCCATTGAGAGACACTCGCAATTGCCGCGGCCACGTTGGCCAAATTGGCCATGCCAGATGGCTCTCCAGCCAGCAACGCATCAAGTGGGGCGAGCAGTTGATTCAACCGTTCTGCCCGAGGAAGGGACATGTCGATGGGGAGTCCGTGCGCCACGACCCAAAAGTACGCCGTCCTCACGCCAACCCGACCCATGCACCCCCTTCAACGACGTGTCCTGACGTTTCGAGCGCTTCGCGACAAACCGACGCCGTTGCGCCGGTGGTGCATACGTCGTCCACCAGGACAACACGCAGCCCATGCCCGTGGGCCACAAACGTGGAGCGCAACGCCGCCAACCTGCCTTCGCGTGAAGCTCCAGTCAAGGACGCCCCATGACGAACACGGGTCAACAGGTCTCGCCGAACCTCCAGGCCCCATGACTGGGCCAGGCCTTCGGCCAGCGCCTCGGTTTGATTGAATCCCCGCTTCCATCGCCGGCGCCAGTGGATTGGAACAGGCACGAGGACGCATTGCTTTGGCGGAGAGGGATGGCGTTCGGCCAGCCAACGCCCCAGCGACAGGGCCACTTTGGGAAATCCTCCATACTTCATCCGATGGAGCACTTCTTCAGTCCCTGGGCCCTCACGGACACGTACCCCGGCCACCACGAAGTCCCAACCAAGCCGTTCTTGCACCATGACTTTGCCTGCCCCGCCATCGATCAAAGGCCACCTCCAACGACACGCGGGGCACACCCCAGCGACCTCGTTCGGCGACAGCCGTTCCCCGCACGTCCAACATCCACCCCGCATCACCCCGCAAAAGAACAAGCCCCTCGCCGTGGCTTTCCCCTGCCATTCACAAATGGCGGTTCGCGCTTTGCCGTCGTAGCTTCGACGGGTGAAGTTTGGCAAACTCGATACCGCACCCCCTGGGTTGGATTGGAGGCATCCCGTCGCGGCCGATGGCGTTCAAATGGCGGACGTGGCCCGTGGCAAAACCAACCCCAACATCAAAGCTGGGGGCACCATGTGGACCATCCGTGGTTGGCGTGGGTCGGTGTACCCCGAAAAGGACCCTCAGCGGACGTGGCCGGGGCACTATGGTCGGCAGTTTGGCACCCTCGAATTCAACGCCACCCACTACCGCATCCACCCCGCCGACCGCATGGCAGAATGGGCTGCAGCGATGCCGGATGGATTCACGTTTTGCCCCAAGTTTCCCCAAATCATCACGCACTTCCGCCGCTTCAACGGCTGCGACGGGCCGACCGACGACTTCATCGATGGACTCCTGGCCCTCGGGAACAAACTTGGCCCCGCCTTCATCCAGCTCCCTCCCCATTTTGCACCCAAGCATGCCGCCGCCATGGCGACCTACCTGGAGCAATGGCCCAGAGAACTTCGGGTGGCGGTGGAGTTTCGGCACCCCGAATGGTTTGAAGGGGGCGCGCAAGCCGAAGAGATGTGGGCACGACTCCGAGACTTGGGCATGGGGGCGGTCATCAGCGACACGGCTGGGCGCAGAGACGCCCTGCACATGCGGGTGACGGCCCCGTTCGTTTTGGTGCGATTTGGCGGGTACGAAGGGCACGCATCGGACGAAGCGCGACTTTCTGAATGGGCCCAGCGCATCTCCGAATGGAAAGATCAAGGACTCACCGACTTTCACCTGCTTGTCCATCAGCCTGACAGCATCCACACGCCGGAAACCTGCCGCCAATTTGCACGGCTCGTGAAAGAACGCGCGGGGCTAGACGTCCAAGCGCCCGAAGACTTGCAGGCACAGGTGCAAGGCGACTTGTTTTCGTGACGGCGAGGAACGTCCTGCGTGAACGTTACTTTCGGTCCATGGCAACACAAACCCGCATCCTGAACCGCGTGCCCGGCATGGCCGGCCAACTCCTGCTCAACCTGCGCGACGCCTCCCGCCACGAAGACCGTGCATCCTTCCGTTGGAACATGCAGCGGATGGGGCGAGAACTTGGCAGCGCCTTGGCCCATGGTTGGCCCATGGCTGAAGCCACGTGCACGACGCCTCTCGGCGCCGCCGCGGAGGGCGTTCCAGCGTTCCAGCCGGTGATGGCTTGCATCCTTCGAGCAGCGATGCCCTTGCACCAAGGAGTGCTCGACGTGTGGGACCGGGCCGACTCGGCCTTTGTGTCGGCATACCGCAAACACCACGATGCAGGTTTTGACATCGAAATCGAATACCTAGGCGCCCCCGCCATGGAGGGCCGATCCTTGGTTCTCATCGACCCCATGCTGGCCACTGGCGCTTCGCTCCAAGCGGCCTACGACGCCCTTTGCGAAACGGGCGTGCCTGATTCGGTTCATGTCTTGGCTGCCATCGCCAGCGAGGAAGGCCTAGCCAATGCGCAGCAATGGCTTCCCGAGGGCACGTCATTCATTCTTGGAGGGGTCGATCCTGACCTCAACGAGCATGGCTACATCGTGCCTGGGTTGGGAGACGCAGGGGACTTGGCGTTTGGGCCCAAGACGCGGAGTTAGGTCACATTCCAAGCCCCATCACACCCCCCCAAACTGGTGGAAGTGGTGCGTCGTGTGGTGGCGCACCAGCGCCTTCGCGTCGTCCGCCTTCATGGCGCCGTACATCGCGTGCTGAATCACGCCATCCAAAGCCTCCACTTCAGCGAGCCTTTCGAGGAAGCGCGTGCGCTCTGAAGCAAACTCCAAGTCGAGGTCAGGTCGCGCCTTGATGGCGGGCATCGTGCCGAAGTTGCGGGGCGTCGCGCCAATGGCCTTGGTCAAAAAGGAGCGCAAGAACAACGGGCCGATGAGCCGAGATACCAGGCGGGCCCAACCAGGCACCGCGATGCGGCCGAGGTACAGGTCCATGAACCGCGAGCAGTGGCGAAGCATTTGGGGAGCGTCCATCGTGCCCCATGCAGGAGCCGTGGCCGCGTCAAGCCTGTCAAGGGCCGCGCGGAGCTCGGCGATCGACGGCGTGTCTGGAGAAACCTCAGGGAGATTCACAAGACGCGCAATCAAGGTTCCTGTAGCTGCCAACCCTGGCTGAGCAACGGCTCGGCCTTCTTGTACTTCAGGGTTTGGACTTTGTCGCCTTTGCGGATGGTGACCATCTCATTCCGACCAATCTTCTTTTCCGACCGAATCGGAGAGACCGGTTCCGGACGTGGCATGCGCTGCTGAGGGGGACGGCCGGGGGCGATGGCGCCTGGACGGCCAGGCATCGGTACCCGGCCTGGCATGCCGCCTTGGGCTGCGGCAGCGCGTGCCGCGGCACCCTGCTCCGCCGTGTTGGCGACCCCGGCCTTCTGCTCTTGCACGCGTGGGGCAGCCGAAGGGCGTGGGGCCTGGCGGGGCTGCTGGGCCGAAGCTCCAGTGGGGATGGTGCACTTCATCAAGAACGACGCCACCTGGGCGTTGACCTTTTGGACCATCTTCTGGAACAGCTCGTACGACTCAAACTTGTAGATGAGAAGTGGGTCCTTCTGCTCAAAGCGGGCGTGCTGCACGTTGCTGCGCAGGTCGTCCATGTCGCGGAGGTGCTCCTTCCAGTGCTGGTCGATGATGGCAAGCACCACGGCCTTCTCAAGGGTGTCGAGCACGCTCTTGCCCTCGCTTTGCACGCTCTGTTCGATGTCTGCACCGACTTGCAAGGTCTTGCGGCCGTCGGTGAAGGGCACGAGGATGTTTTTGAAGTCGTTCTTCTCGTCGTCGTGCACCCGCTGGATCACCGGGTGGGCGCGCTGGGCAAGGTCGGCAAGCTTGGCCTGGTACAACTGCTCCGCGCGCAAGTACGTCTGGTGGGCGAGCTCCTCGGGTTTGCCCGTGCTGAAGGTCTCCTCGTCAAACGGCGGCTCGATGCCAAAGTCCGTGAGGAGCGCCATGCGGAAGCTTTCGAAGTCCATCACGGGATGCGTTCCCAACACGTGCGCCTCGACGAGCTCGTAGAACATGTTGG
>CAZKGY010000005.1:3058-20819 GCA_964552305.1 uncultured Comamonadaceae bacterium | reverse complement strand
GCACCCAAGAAGTCGTGGGCGACTCCAAGGGTGGGGACATTTTCTGGGGCTTTGAACGGACCTTCGGAGATCCTGGACACAAATGGACGGCGGACGTGCGAAAGTCCACGAGCGTGCGGGTCGGAGACAACGCCTTTTTGGACTCAAGCCTTGTCCTCGGGAGTGCGCTGGATGCAGTGGTGACGTTCAACAACCAAACGAACAACAACGAGCGATGGCTGGCGCAAACCGATTTCGAACGGCCTTGGGGCGACAAAGGCAAGATTGAGGCCGGCATGAAGGCCACCTGGAACAAGGATGTCTCTGCGTTCCAATACACCGAGCCCACGGTCACCCGCCTGGTTGATGGCATCTACGTGCCCGATTCGTTGCGCGTGGTCGACTACCAATTTGGCTACGACGAGCAGATTTTCGCCACTTACTTCACCGCCGGTCAGCAATGGGGCATGCTGGGCGTGCAGGGTGGGATTCGCGCAGAACAGGCGTACACCTCGTCGTATTTGGAGGGGGACTCCAACACCACGCCTTTCCAAAACGACTACTTCCGGGTCTACCCCTCGGCGAACGCCTTCGTCGAAACCGACGGGGAAAACACCTGGAGCCTGAGCTACAGCCGGCGCGTGAACCGCCCAAGGGGAAGGCAGCTCAACCCCTACCTCGACGTGTCTGACCCCCGCAACCATCGCTCAGGCAACCCTTTCCTGCTGCCTGAATTCACCAACAGCTACGAGCTGAGTCACCAGTGGCGGCGGCGCCAAACCAGCGTGACATCGTCCCTGTTTTTCAAGGACACGCGCGACGTCATTCGACGGCTCACGACGTCGGACACGCTGACCGGCGTGTTGCTTTCTTCGTACCAAAACCTAGGCCGGCAGCACAGCGAAGGCCTCGAGGTGGTGGTGATGGTTCCCTTGGGCAAACAAGGAAGTCTGAATTGGACCACCAGTGGCTACCGCGTGGTGAACGACGGGAGTGGGCTGGATTCGCCGTTCAGCAGCGCAGGATTCAGCTGGTCGACGCGGTTCTTTGCCTCCTGGACGGTCGCGGAACAATGGAAGTTCCAGGCCAACAGCTTTGTGAGGGGTGCCGCCGTGACGCCTCAAGGAAGGTTCAACGGCTTTGCGACCTTGAACTTGGCGATGAGCCGAAACCTCCCTGGCGACCAATGGCAAATGACCCTGCAAGTGAAGGACGTGTTCAACACGAGAAGGTGGTCGTATTCCACGGCCCAAGAAGGCCTCTTCGAACAAGAGGTTTGGCGTCAAAGGGAATCCAGGAACTTGTACCTCACCCTGCAGTGGAAGTTTGGCAAACTCGAGGAACGCGGCAGAAGGGGCTCAGGCTCGCGGGGCGGCCAGAGCTTAGGGGGAGACGACTTCATGATGGACTGAAGCTGGCTTGTCTGAAACACGAGCAGACGCCTCTTCCTTCCAAGCCCGTTTCAACGCCTCCTGCTTCGGTGCGCTTGCCCGTGCTGCCCACCGTGCCAACCTTCGCCACACGGGGCTTGCGCTTCGCTGATGGATGACAAGCCTGGTGGGCTCGGCGCCCAACGATGCTTTGATGTCCAGCGCGGTCCGACCCAAATGCACCACCGAGCACCCCTCGCGGATGCCCCATTGCACGAATTCCAGCAACATCCGTTGGTACAACGCGTGGGTTTTGTTGTATTCAGGCTTGAACCCCACAAAAAATGCCTCCACTTCGCGGCCGTCACACATGCCACAGAAGAAGCCGACCAACGCCCCATCCAACCGGCATTCCCACACTTGAAAGCGGTCGCGCATGTGCCGTTTCAATTGGATCAAGTCGTCCGGCGTCAAACACCCCAATCGGAACGCCGCACGGCCATACACCATCATGTACAATTCGTGGAGCTTGACGGCTTGAGACTCAATGCCCGCTTGGTCCAACGCAACGATGTCCAGCGAACTAGAGAGCGACAAAATGCGCTTGACCTTGGTGCGTGCTTTGGTACGCATCGCCGACAAGTAGACATCCCACGATGGTTTGCCCTTCAAATCCACGCGCATCACTGGGTCAAATTCCAAGTCCACCCATCCCGCCTTCCAGGAAGATTGTCCGGAAAGCCTCATGCCGTCGGCCCATCCACGGGCGGAGGCGCGGTCTTTGATGACCCTTGTTTGGGGAGGGCTGCCACCGCCAGCCCCAGGCATCTCAAACAATGGCTCGAGCAACGCAAGTGCGTCAAGGCCTTCCACGAAACGGTAACCGTGCGGGCCGCTTGCCAACGGGGTTCCCACGGCCCGAACGCCGAAACGAAAGCCCCCTTGCCGATGCAAGAAGGATTTGGCCCACCCAAACAGGGCCGTGCCCTCCAAGAAATCATCGATGCCCTGGCTGATTGCTTCGCTGTCCTCGCAGATGGCCAACCCAACCAACACCCCTTCCCCATCCAACCACCAAGCCGCACGGACAAACCGCGTGGACGCCAAGGCCGCACAAACCGCATCCCAGGAAAGGTGAATGCTCGGCACGCCTGACGCATCAATCAATTCATTCCACCGAGCCTTCTCCGTTTGGCGTTCAAACGTCTCCACATCCGTGGCGCAATGCATTGAAGGGCGTTCCATCGTACGGCTTAACCCCAGCCCTTACCCTTTGTTCACTTCTCGACGACCGAGAACCAACGAAGCCCCCATCAACATGACCCAAAGCAAGGAACCGGCCATGCTGAGCACCCTGGCACTGGTCATTCCTGCTGGCTCGAAGCGCATTCGCACTTCATGCCGACCGGCGGGCACTTCGATGGCGTTGAGCAAGTAGTTGGCGCGAACCAGCGGCACTTCTTGGCCGTCCACGGTGGCCGTCCACCCGACGGGGTAGTGAACCTCGCTCAACACCATGAGGCCGCCATTCGCCGTGCTCACCTCGTAGGTCGACCCCTCGGGGGCGTACTGAACCAACGACAAGCTGGAAGTCCCCGGAGATTTCACCCCGCCCCCCAATGCCTCGCGGAATTCCTCGTGCACCACTGCCTCGCGGGCCGGGTTCAACGACCCAAGCGACGCAAGTTCTTCCTCTGCGGAGGAAACAAAACGCACCCCATCCACCATCCAAGCTGGTCCGAGGCCTCCTGCAAAAAGAATCGGCTGAGGCAGCCTGGCATCGATGAGGTATCGCGTGTTCATCATGCAGAGTCCCGGGTAATCTGCGGGATTCAAGTTGAATTGGCCCTCCGACAAGCTCGTCAAGGCCCGCGTGAGTTCCGGCTGCAAGCTGGACTCAATGAAGTCCTGGTAGCGACGCAACTTGGCCCCGTGGTATCCGCCAAGTGACTTGTGGAAATAGGACGTGCGGGCGTCGTTGAACGGGTTGGACAACTCGAGCACTCGGAAGTGCGAATTGGCGTTCAAAACCTCGAACGCCGCAGCGTCCGCCACCCTCGCGTAACGACGCGTGAGTTTCGTGTCCAACCGGTCTTCCCAACGGGCTTTCGCTTGGGCAAACTGTCCGTCAAAGTCGGCAATGCCTTGCTTCTCCTGTTCGAGAATCATGCGGTCATCTTGGCGCGGCTCGAACGGAAAACGCTTCTCGAAGGAGGAGACAAAGTTTTGGTCTCCGATGTAGCGTCGGTCCACCCCCACCAAGTCGATGGTCATCATCACGGCCACGCCGGCCACCACCCACAACGGGTTGGTCCAGCGCTTGACCAAGGCCAGCACAAACAGCAACGCAACCACGGCAAATCCCAACGACCGAATGACGTCAGCCCTGAAAATCTCCAAGCGTTGGCCCATTGCACGCTTGCCCATTTGTTCCATCGCCAAATCGGGGCGGATGCTGCTTTCAAAGTCGAACAAGGCCTCCGGCATGGCCACGAAGCCGAGCAAAATCAAAGCAGTTGCAGAGGCGCCACCCACCCACCATTTCCAGCGTTTGGCCACGTCCGTCGTCGTCAATTCCCACAGCGCCATGGCCGCCCCAAGCGGAATGACCATTTGAAGCAGCACCAACATCATCTTGGTGTCGCGGAACTTGTTGAACAAGGGAACGTGGTTCAAAAACACGTCCGTCAGCCACGTGGCGTCACGCCACGACAACACCACCGCCAAGGCAGACACCGCCAACAGAGGCCAGCGAATCCAATGGCTGCCCGCCACCATCCATGCCAGGCAAAGGGCAAAGGCCAATGCTCCGAAGTAAAACGCGCCACCACTGAAGCGTTGTTCTCCCCAATAGAAGGGGCTGTTGCCTCCCTTCACGTCAGGCACCAGCACGCTCCACCACTCCCCTCTTCCCATGCTGTATTCCAAAATGTAGTCGCGGTTCAGCCCGTCGTCTTGGTCGTTCAAATCGACGGACCTCGACGTGGAAGAGACGACTCGGTCACCCCGGGTCGTGAATTCCGAATATTGTTCGGTCACGGCAAGCTGGCCTGTTTGCGGCAATGCGGCGAGCAGGCCGCCGACCAACAGAAGTCCCGTCGCCTTCATGATTCGTGGAAGCTGGCCCGACACGGCTCCATGCACCCACGCTCCGACCGTGGTGGCCGCAAGGAGGAACAAGAGGTAGTAGGTCATTTGGACGTGGTTCGCCTCGAGATGGAGCGCCGCAAACAGCGCCGCGATCCCCACGCCTCGCCACACCTTTCCTCGGAACGCCAACACCATGCCCCCGAGCACCCCTGGCATGGTGGCGATGGCGCGAACCTTCGTGGCGTGGCCGGCGGACAAATACAGCACGTTCAGCGAGGACAGGCCAAAGCCCACCCCCACAAGCAACGCCAGCCAAGGAGACATGCCGAAGCAAAGGCCCAAGACGTATGCCGACAACATGGCGACAAACAAGGTGGCCACTTCCATTGGAATGGCCATCCGAATCGCTTTCCATATGGCACGTGGGGCGGTGTCGATGTCCGACCCAGTGATTTGGATGGTCGGCATTCCACCAAACATGCTGTCGGTCCATTGGGGCAACTCCCCGTCGCGTTTTTGGATGTCGCGAGCCTCTTTGGACATGCCGATGTTCGTCTTGATATCGCCCTGGCTCAAGGATTTGCCCTCGAATAACACCGGAGACATCAACACGGACGACGCCATGAACAACAACACGACGACGATGGCATGGGGAAGGGCCTTGGGCAACAAGGCTTTCAAGTCAATGGCAAACATGGATGCAAGTTAGTGTCAATGCCACGCAGGACATCCTCGCGGGCAAGGCAGGTTCAGTCCTTCACTTCTTCGAAGTCCACGTACTCTCCCTCTCGGCTGTCGTCAGGCGCCTTTCGCGACGCCGCACGGGGGTTGCCTGCGGCAGGCCGTGGCCTTCCACCACCAAACATCCGGTCCAGCCACCGCCAGATGAACCACACCCCAACGATGTACAGAACAGTCCGAAACAAGCCCGCAAACATGGCGCGAAGGTCGGCTTATTTGCTCAAGTAGAGGTTGCGCTCGCTGTAGACCTTGCGGAAGAACGGGTCGCGCAAGTTGGGGATGAAGCGAATGGCTTCGCCCGTCGACTTCATTTCTGGGCCGAGCTCCTTCTTCACGTTCGGGAACTTGGAGTAGCTGAACACGGGAATCTTCACCGCGTAGCCGTCCATGTGAGGGTTGTGAGGGAGGTCCTTCAACTTGGCGGCACCCAGCATCACCTTGGCTGCATGGTTCACGTACGGTTCTCCGTAACTCTTCGCGATGAAAGGCACGGTGCGAGACGCACGTGGGTTTGCCTCGATGATGTAGACGGTGTCTTCTTTGACCGCAAACTGGATGTTGATCAACCCCACCGTTTTCAGCGCCATGGCAATGCGCTTGGTGTAGTCTTCGATCTGCTGGAGGACCAAATCACCCAGGTTGTAAGGAGGCAACACGGCGTAGCTGTCGCCTGAGTGGATGCCCGCAGGCTCGATGTGCTGCATGACGCCCACGATGCGCACTTCGTCTCCGTCGCAGATGGCGTCGGCCTCGCACTCCATGGCCCCATCAAGGAAGTGATCCAACAGGATCTTGTTGTCAGGCATGTCGCGAAGGATGTCCACGACGTGGCGCTCAAGGTCCTGTTCGTTGATGACAATCTTCATGCGCTGGCCACCCAACACGTAGGACGGACGAACCAACAACGGGAAGCCCAACTCACGGCTCAGCTCCACGGCTTGATCGGCGCTTTCCACCACCCCAAATTTGGGGTACGGAATGCCCTCGTTCTTCAGCAGGGTCGAGAAGCTGCCCCGGTCCTCCGCCAGGTCTAGGGCTTCGTAGGAGGTGCCCATGATCTTGATGCCGTAGCGCTCGAGCTTTTCTGCGAGTTTGAGCGCGGTTTGGCCACCCAACTGCACGATCACCCCTTCGGGCTTCTCGTGCAAAATGATGTCGTAGATGTGCTCCCAGAACACGGGCTCGAAGTAGAGCTTGTCCGCCGTGTCAAAGTCCGTCGACACGGTTTCCGGGTTGCAGTTGATCATGATGGTTTCGTAGCCACACTCCTTGGCGGCCAACACCCCGTGTACGCAGCAGTAGTCGAATTCAATGCCTTGGCCAATGCGGTTGGGGCCGCTGCCAAGCACCACAATTTTCTTTTTGTCGGTGACCACGCTCTCGTTCGCCTCTTCTTCAAACGTGCTGTAGTAGTAGGGCGTCAACGCGGGGAATTCCGCAGCACAGGTGTCCACGAGCTTGTACACGCGGGTGATGCCTTCGTCATGACGACGCGTGTGCACCTCCGACTCCAAGCAGTTGAGGATGTGGGCAATTTGGCGGTCGGCGTATCCCTTGCGCTTTGCTTCTCGAAGGACTTCGGTCGGCAAATCCTGGATCGTGTGCTTGCCGAGATCTTTTTCGAAAACGACGAGCTCTTCGATTTGGCGCAAGAACCACGGATCAATCTTCGTGGCTTCGAAAATGCTTCGGAACGGAATGCCCAACTTGAACGCGTCGTACACGTGGAAGAGACGGTTCCAGCTGGCGTGACGCAAGCTCTGCATGATGGCGTCCTGGTCGCGAAGCTCGCGTCCGTCTGCGCCCAAGCCGTTCCGCTTCAATTCGAGCGATTGACAAGCTTTTTGGAGCGCTTCTTGGAACGAACGGCCGATGGCCATGACTTCACCCACGGCTTTCATCTGCAAGCCGAGCTCGCGGTCGCAGCCCGGGAACTTGTCGAAGTTCCAGCGTGGGATCTTGACCACCACGTAGTCGAGCGTGGGCTCGAACATGGCCGACGTGTTGCCCGTGATTTGGTTCTTAAGTTCGTCGAGGTGGTACCCAATGGCCAGCTTCGCCGCCACCTTCGCGATGGGGTACCCCGTGGCTTTGGACGCCAGCGCCGAAGAGCGCGACACACGCGGATTGATTTCAATCGCAATGATATCTTCGTTCTCGTCGGGTGACACCGCGAACTGGACGTTGCAGCCTCCGGCAAAGTCCCCAATGCTTCGCATCATCTTGATGGCCATGTCGCGCATGCGCTGGAACGTGGAGTCGCTCAAGGTCATGGCTGGTGCCACCGTGATGCTGTCGCCCGTATGGATGCCCATCGGGTCGAAGTTCTCGATGGAGCAAACGATGGTCACGTTGTCGTTGGAATCGCGGAGAAGCTCAAGCTCAAATTCCTTCCAGCCCAACAGCGCCTTGTCGATCATCACCTCGTGGATCGGGCTCAGGTGAAGGCCTCGTTGCAACTTGTCTTCGAACGCGTCCTTGTCGTACACCACGGCGGCACCTGCACCTCCGAGCGTGTAGGACGCACGGATGCACAAGGGGTAACCAAATTGCTGCGCCACCTCCTTGCCTTCCAAGAAGCTCTTGGCCGTGGCTTGGGGTGCCATGGGAACATCAATCTCTCCCATGAGTTTGCGGAAGGCCTCCCTGTTCTCTGTGATGTCGATCGCCTTGGTGTCCACCCCGATCATCCGCACGTTGTGCTCTTCCCAAATGCCCATTTCCTCGCATTGAATCGCGAGGTTCAACGCCGTTTGTCCGCCCATGGTTGGCAGCACCGCGTCGATGTTGGGGTGCTTCTCGAGGATGGTCACGATGGACTCTGGCTCGAGCGGCTCGAGGTACACGTGGTCCGCGATGACCGGGTCGGTCATGATGGTCGCGGGGTTCGAGTTGATGAGGGTGACTTCAATGCCTTCTTCCTGAAGGCTGCGGGATGCCTGGCTCCCGGAGTAGTCGAATTCGCAGGCTTGTCCAATGACAATCGGTCCGCTTCCGATGATGAGGACCGACTTGATGCTGTTGTCTTTGGGCATTTTTTTTTTATCCGAGCGCCTCTCTCCTTTCAGATTGGGGCATTCGGGCAAGAACGAGAAGACCAAACGTTGTGGACCGAGCGCAAAATTACAGGAACTCTCACCCCATCTCCACAACTTCCTGCCCCGGCGTTTTCCACAAGAAACCCACGATGCGACCTTTGTGCCGTGAACGCCCCACCCACCCCGTCCAACCCCACCTCCCATTCCCTCGATGGATGGACGTGGCACGGGCGCCTGTTTGTCGCCAAGAGCCTTGTTCGCGTGGTGGTGGCGTTCCATGGATTTGGCCGCCCCACGGAAGAAATGGGAAACTACCTGCCCCTTTATCCCGAGGGCACAACGATGCTTTCGGTCGGCATTGCCCACCAAAACGGCAGCACCGTTCCTGCGTTCCGGGACACTCCACCAGTTCTTGAGCCAACGCTGATGCTTCAAGCACTGGATGGATGGCTGGACGAACTTGGCTTGTCCCACCTCCCAAAGCACCTGCTGGGGTATTCGCTAGGCGGTCGAATCTCTCTGACCCTGTTCGAGCAAGCCCCCATGGCGTGGTCGGGCATGGTTCTCTTGGCGGCTGATGGCTTCAAAAAGAACGCCATGTACCGGTTCGCCGTGGACACCGCCTTGGGCCGTACATGCTGGAATTTCGTGGATCGTCACGCAGCATCCGTTCGTCGTTTCATCCGAGGCCTGCGAAGGCTTCGCATCATCCCGGCCCACCTCGAGCACTTTGCCCTTCACCACACGGAAGACCACGCCATGAGGCAACTCGTGGCTCACACGTGGAAAACGCATCGCCTGTTTTGGCCGACCAGACAACGCACATCCAAGGCGTGGCAAACCCTTCCCAAACGAGGGGTCCATGTGCACGCCATCTTTGGGAGTCGGGACGCCATCATTCCATGGGATTGGTCCAAGCCTTGGCATGGCCTCGGCAACCAGCACGTTCACTTTGCCCGTGTGGATTCCGGGCACGTCATGAGGCACCCCGAAACGGTCAAGGCGTTGCGCTCCCTTATCTTGCCCACTTCCGATGAACGCGTGTCCTCCTCAACCTTGGCTTGACACCCTTGTGGCAGATGCTGCGAGCGAACGACGTCGCCTGGCGGTGCTGGTCGATCCTCAAGACGCCCCTTCCGGCTCGGATTGGCGGCGCCTGGTGAGCCACATCCAATCAAGCGAAGCAACCGACATCTTTGTCGGGGGAAGCCTGGTCACTGACGGCAGCACGCAGCGCGTGGTGCACGAGCTGAAACGAACGCTTGCCCAGCCTGTGGTGCTCTTTCCCGGTTCGCCCAACCAGGTCGTTCTCGGCGCCGACGCCTTGCTGTTTCTCAGCCTGATCTCCGGCCGCAACCCGGAATTGTTGATTGGCAAGCACGTCGAGGCCGCCCCCACCATTGCGCGTTACGACCTGGAGGCCGTCCCCACGGGATACATGCTCATTGGGGATCCACCCCTCACCGCGGCAGCCTACATGTCGCACAGCCTTCCCATCCCATCAGCCAAGCCCGACCTTGCCGTGGCGACCGCGCTTGCCGGCCAAATGCTGGGGCTTCGATGCCTCTATTTGGATGCGGGAAGCGGGGCGGGAAGCCCCATCCCAGTGGACACGATCCGCGCCGTGGCTGAGGCGGTCCACGTGCCCCTCATCGTAGGCGGCGGACTCAACTCCCAGGAAGACCTCAACCGGGCATGGGACGCGGGGGCCACATGCGTGGTGGTCGGATCGGCCGTGGAGCGTGAGCCCGCCGTCCTCGATTCGCTTCAGCTGGCGCGTTAAAATTCGACCGCCAAGGTCACAAATCCGTGGCGTCCCGCTTGAGGGTACACGTAGTTCTCGGTCACGGTGGACTCAGGGCCTCCGGAGCGGTAGCTGTACGTCCAACCAGTGGCACTGTACATGGCGTCGAGGAGGTTGTTGCCAAACACCGACAACGTCACGGCCTGCCCGGTGGGCAAGGTTCGCTCCGCCCGAACCACCGCATCCAGGGTCGTATACGCCGCCAAGGCACGTCCTTCGTTGGACGTGTTGTCCAAGAATTGTTGCCCCACGTGCTTTCCAATCAGGCTCACTGACAGACCTGCAAAGGCACCGTCCTCAGGAGCTTCGAACGTCAACATCCCCATGGCCACGGCATTCGGTGAAAGCGCGATGTCGGTGTTCTCGTGCACGATAGTGTTTTCGTAGTCGAATTCACTTTCGGGGTTGTAAAAGAGGTCGTAGTCGTACACCGTTTCCTCAAACTGCGCGATTTTGTTTTCGGCAAGGGTGGCATTGGCATCGAAGCGCAGGGATGAGGTCAACTGCAGGCCAGCTTCCAATTCCACACCACGGCGGTAGCTGTCCTTCACGTTCACCCGCACCACGTTGCCGACGTCGTTGAGCTGCCCAGTGGCCACAAGTTGGTCGGTGTATTGCATGTTGTACAACGTGGCACACACTGCCCAACGATCGCCACGTTTTTTGGCCCCGGCCTCAAAGTCCAACAAACGTTCGGGACGCAGAGGCGTGTCTTGTGGAGAATCAAGGTAGTCCGAACGTGCAGGCTCGCGGTGTGCAACAGCAGCAGACACAAAACCCTGCAAGGTCTCAGAAGGCATCCAAGTCAAGCCAGCCTTGGGGTTGAAGAACGAAAGCTCGTCCTTGATGTCGATTTCGCTGTAATCGTTGTCGCGACCAGACGTTTGGTACAAGACTTGGCGCATTTGAAGTTCGCCGTGCCAACGGAAGTCCGACACCCTGCCTGACCACTTTCCAAAGGCGCTCAAATCCGTCTTCTCTCCCAAAGAACGGTAGTACTCATCCCCTGGCTCGGCACCTGCTGCGAAGTCCATCCAAATCAACTCGCCAAAATGATCGCCCGAGTAGAACGATTGGGAGACGCCATAGACTTGGGAGAATCGTTCCGTGGAGTGGCTCACTGTCCAAGAGGTCCCGAGCAAGGTGTTGTCAAGCCAGCGACGTCGCACCAAATCCGTGGCAAACATTGTGTCTGCACCCAACACGAAAGGCGACAATCCGTAATCGGACAGGTCGTCGTCTTGGCGGAACTGCTCATAGAAACCTGCACCCAGCGTGGCGTACAACACCCCACCAACGTTCCAATCGCCCAAGGTTTGGTCCAGGTGAATCTGGTAGTGGTCCTGACGGTAGTCGTCCACTTCGTTTTCGTAGCGGTAGTAGTTGTGTTGGGCGCGACGTTCGAGCAAGTCATTCACACGAACTGTGTCTGCGCCGCCGTTGTACTCTCCGCTGCCTTGCACCCAATTGAGGATGTCCTCGTCCGTGGATTCAGGATCGGCAACAATTTGAGGAACGCCGTACCACGCTTGGTAGGTGCGCTCGTGACCCAAGGTGGTGGTGAAGGACAAACGTCCCGTTTCCCAACGCTTGGCGACACGCCCGTAGAGCGAGCTCAGGTCGCTGGTGGCACGGTCGACCCATCCATCCGACGTGATGCGTGATGCCCGGCCTTCGAAGGACCAACCGTCTTGAAGCATCCCAGTGTTCCAAGCCAGGGTGCGACGCTGGGTGCCAAACGATCCTCCGCCGAGTACGGCTCGAATGCCGGGCTTGGCAAGCGTTCCCAAGGTGTTCACGGACACCGTTGCACCGAAGGCTGCAGGGCCGTTGGTGCTGGTCCCCACGCCGCGCTGGATTTGCAAGCCGGTGACGCTGCTCCCCAAGTCAGGCAGGTCCACCCAGAACACCCCTTGGGATTCTGCGTCGTTCAATGGGACGCCGTTGATGGTGACGTTGATGCGGCTTTGGTCGACCCCACGAATGCGAAGGGAAGTGTAACCCACGCCATGGCCTGCGTCGGAAGAGACCACCGCAGAAGGGGTGAGCCTCAGCAAAAAGGGCACGTCCTGCGCAGCGTCTTGGGACTGGATGTCCGAAGCGTCGAGGTTGGTGACCGAGAAAGGATCGTTTTCCCCGGCCTGCACGGCCGCGACCGTTGCTGTGGCCACTTGGGTCGTGTCGACGTCCAACTGGGCCAGGGCAGCAAAGCCCAAAAAGAGAAACGAAAGCGCCGTGGCGCCCAAACGAAAAATGGATGGTTGTGTCATCGTGTTGATTTTTGAACGTGACACAGGAAGCCATCGGGCCCCAAATCAACCCCACTCACGAGGTTTGTCGCTCCCTTCCCGGGATGATCCGGGCAGGTTCGAAGGGTATCATCTCAGCCTTGCGGCACCCCTGCGTCGGTGCAAATGTAGCGTAACTTCGACACCCGGAACCATGACGCCCTCTTCGCCCACCATCCTCGAGCAACGGCTCGCGCTCGACGCCGCAGGCGCCGGGGCACGAACGCTGCTTCGGTCCTTGCCGAAAGAGGACAGCGACCTGCACATTGCACACAAGGCCGATGGATCGCTCGTGAGTGACGCAGACATGATGTCCCAGCAAGCGATCATGGCTATTTTGGAAGACTCCAAGTTGCCTGTGCTGAGCGAGGAATCGGCGGCGCCCAGCCACCAAGACAGAAAGGACTGGGACAGGTATTGGCTCGTGGACCCCTTGGATGGCACCGAGTCCTTCCTCCGAAGCCGTTCGGGGTTTGCCGTGAACATCGCCCTCTGTGACGAAACCGGCCCCATCTACGGGGTGGTGGCAGACCCCTTGGCAAACCGGATGTACCACGGGGGCATTGGATGCCCTGTCCAAATCAGCCCTCTCGACGGCACGCACACCCGACAAATCCACCCGTCTGTCATCCAACGCCCTTACCGGCTTGTGACCTCTTGGATGGAACAGGCCAACATTCAGGAATTGGTTCCGCCCCACGTGGACCCCTCCGACGTGGTGGCTCGGCCGATCAGTGGAGCGCTCAAATTTTGCCTACTCGCCACGGGTGACGCGGAAATTCACGCGCGAACAGGGCCATACATGGAGTGGGACTGCGCCGCGGGCGACGCGATTTTGAGGGGCATGGGCATCGACGTCGTGGACCTTCACGGCAAACGCCTGCGCTACAACAGCCCCTCGCTTCGCGTGCACGGGTTGCGGTGCTCGCGTGTTTGAGCGTCAGCGGTACAAGGCATCGCGGTACGGACCGCTGTCAAAGGCCGAGAGCATCTCCAAGTAGTTGTCGTAACGCGATTGGGCCAACTCCCCTCGCTCAAGCGCCAGGCGCACCGAACATCCCGGCTCCTTGTGGTGCATGCAGTTGTGGAATTTGCAGCCTGGCAGACGCTCGAAAAATTCAGGAAAATGGTGATGGAGCGTTTCCTTTTCCAAGGTCACCAACCCAAACCCCTTGATGCCGGGAGTGTCCACCAAAAACCCGCCTTTCGGAAGGGGGTGCATCTCGGCATAGGTGGTCGTGTGCCTTCCCTTGTTGTGCGACTCACTCACCTCGGCGGTTTTCAGGGTCAGCCCAGGGATCAGCCGGTTGATGAGCGTGCTCTTGCCCACCCCAGAATGGCCCGACAACACGTGAATGCCCTCAGAAAGGCGTTGCTCGAGTGCTTCCATGCCTCGGCCGTCGTGGGCGCTGACTTCCATCCATTCGTAACCCACGGCGCGGTAGGTGGATGCCAACGTGTCGGCCTGCCTTCTTTCGGCTTCGTCGAGGTCATCCAGCTTATTCAGCACCACAGTGGTGGGAATGCCGTACGCTTCTGCAGTGACCAAAAATCGATCCATGAATCCTGTGCTCGTCCGGGGACGCGCCATCGTCACCACCAAAAATGCCCGGTCTAAATTGGCCGCCACCACGTGGCTTTCGTGGGACAAATTCACCGAACGCCGCACGATGCAGTTCTTCCGGGGGTGAATGTTCGTGATCATGCCTCCGCCGGCTTCCACTGGCTCAAACGTCACTCGGTCTCCCACGGCCACGGGATTCGTCGATCGGATGCCCTCGAGCCTCAACCGGCCCGCGGGCTTGCATGCATGAATCGTCGCTTGGTCGTCTTGCACGTCGTACCAAGACCCGGTCGACCGAATGACCGTGCCTTCCATCAAGACGTGAGCGCTTTGAATTGGCCTTCCAACCCGCCTTCTTCCGCCATCATCGCCTCAAGCGGCTTGTCCGCCACGATTTCGCCCAAGCGAATCATGACCACCCTGTCGCACATCGCCTCCACCTCCTGCATGATGTGGGTGGACAACACCACCGTTCGCTCCTGCCCGATGCGCCGAATCAACGCGCGAATTTCTACGAGCTGGTTGGGGTCAAGCCCCGACGTGGGCTCATCCAAAATGAGAACCTCGGGGTTGTGAAGCAAGGCTTGCGCCAACCCGACGCGTTGACGATACCCCTTGGAAAGCTGGCCGATTTGTTTGTGCACCTCGGGCAAAAGTCCCACCTCCTCCAGCGCCTCTTCCACCCGGTCCTTGACGTTGTCCAAGCGGTGCAGCCCACCCACAAAATGCAGGTACTCACGAACATACATGTCCTCGTGCAATGGGTTTCTCTCGGGCAAGTACCCGATGCGCTTCTTCGTTTCCAAGGGCGCCTCGTCGACCTGAAACCCACACACCTCAATGCGTCCTGAAGTGGGTGGCAAGTAGCCCGTCACCAACCTCATCAAGGTGGACTTGCCAGCGCCGTTGGGTCCCAAAAGGCCCACGACTTCGCCTCGCCCCACCGACAGGCTTACGCCCTTCAAGGCGCGTTGCTCCCCAAAATGCTTTTCAACCTCGTGGATGACAATGGACATGGCGCGAAGGTACCGACGCATGCACAAAAAAACCGCCCCCAATCTGGGAGCGGTTTCTTGCAGGTGACTGGATCTTGCTCTGCTTACATCATGCCGCCCATGCCGCCGCCCATTGGAGGGGCTGCCGCGGCGGGGGGTTCTTCAGGGATGTCAGTGATGACGCATTCCGTGGTCAGCACCATGCCTGAAATGGACACGGCGTTTTCCAGTGCCACACGCGTCACCTTGGTCGGGTCGATGACCCCGGCTTCGAAGAGGTTTTCGAACACCTCCGTGCGGGCGTTGTAGCCAAAGTCGCCTTCGCCCTCGCGGACGCTGTTGACGACCACGGCCCCTTCGCCACCGGCGTTGGCCACGATCTGACGCAACGGCTCCTCGATCGCGCGAAGCACGATCTTGATTCCCGTGGTCTCGTCGGCATTTTCCCCTTCCAACTCGTTCAACTTGGAGGCGACCCGGATGTAAGCGGTTCCGCCACCAGGGACGATGCCCTCCTCCACCGCGGCGCGGGTGGCGTGCAAGGCGTCGTCGACGCGGTCCTTCTTTTCCTTCATTTCAACCTCGGTCGCAGCACCCACGTACAGCACTGCCACGCCACCGGCGAGCTTGGCCAAGCGCTCTTGGAGCTTCTCGCGGTCGTAGTCGGACGTGGTGGTCTCGATTTGGGCCTTGATTTGGCCGACGCGTGCCTCAATGCCTGCCTTGTCACCCGCACCGTTCACGACAGTCGTGTTGTCTTTGTCGATGGTGATTTTCTCAGCGGTCCCGAGGTCAGCCACCGTGGTGTTTTCCAACTTCAAGCCCGTCTCCTCGGAGATCACTTGACCACCTGTGAGGATGGCGATGTCTTGGAGCATGGCCTTGCGACGGTCCCCAAAACCGGGAGCCTTCACGGCAGCAACCTTCAAGGCGCCGCGAATCTTGTTGACCACTAGCGTGGCGAGTGCCTCGCCGTCGACGTCTTCTGCGATGATCAACAACGGACGGCCGCCTTGGGCGGTTTGCTCCAACACGGGCAACAAGTCCTTCATGTTGGAGATTTTCTTGTCGTGGATCAAGATGTAGGGGTTGTCAAGCTCCGCCTCCATCTTGTCTGGGTTGGTCACGAAGTACGGCGAGAGGTATCCTCGGTCGAACTGCATGCCTTCCACAGTCTTCACCTCCGTTTCGGTGCCTTTGGCTTCTTCCACTGTGATGACGCCTTCGTTGCCAACCACCTTCATGGCTTCGGCAATCAAGGAACCGATGGTCTTGTCGTTGTTGGCGGAGATGGTGCCGACCTGTTCGATCTTGCTGTTGTCGCTTCCCACTTCGCGGCTGATGTCGCGAAGGCCTGACACGATGGCTTCGGCGGCCTTGTCCATGCCCCGCTTGAGGTCCATGGGGTTGGCGCCTGCCGCCACGTTGCGAAGGCCTTCTCCGACCAACGCTTGGGCGAGCACCGTGGCCGTCGTGGTTCCGTCACCGGCGACGTCCGCCGTCTTGGAGGCCACCTCCTTCACCATCTGGGCCCCCATGTTCTCCACGGGATTCTCCAGTTCGATTTCCTTCGCGACCGACACGCCGTCCTTGGTCACGGCGGGGGCGCCAAATTTCTTGTCGATGACCACGTTGCGGCCCTTGGGTCCGAGGGTCACCTTCACTGCGTTGGCCAATGCGTCCACCCCTGCCTTCAAGTTCGCACGGGCGTCGCTGTCAAATTGAATGTCTTTTGCCATGGTTGTTTGTGTTCGTTGTTAGGGGTCAATCAGAGCACCGCGAGGATGTCCGATTCACGCATGATCATGTAGTCCTTGCCTTCGAATTGAAGCTCCGTGCCGGAGTACTTGCCGTAGAGCACGGTGTCGCCTTCCTTGACCGTGGTGGGCTCGTCTTTTTTGCCCGGGCCAACAGCCACGACGGTGCCGCGCTGGGGCTTTTCTTTGGCGGAATCAGGAATGATGATGCCACTTGCGGTGGTCTCTTCTGCGGCTGCTGGCTCAACGAGCACGCGGTCAGCCAAGGGTCGAATGTTCACAGACATGAGGTTTGGTTGTGATGAATCAATGTTGGTGCGATTGCACACCGGGCATTAGGCATTTTCCGTGCCAACGCCTGGACGCCCTGCCAAACCTGACACACTGACCCGAAAAGCACGACACCCTGTCAGCTCCGCTGACAGGGTGTCGTTGCAGGTCTGGCCTTGGGTGGAATCACTCGGTGGCCTCCACGGGCGCAGTAGGCATGGGAGCCAAGCTCTCGTCGATGCCGACGTCAAGGCTGCCGTTGCCGGCGAAGCTGCCGACGAGGATGCAAAGTACGAAGAGGGCCACGGCCAATGTCCAAGTGGCTTTTTCCAAAAAGTTGGTGGTGCGCTGGACGCCTCCGATTTGGCTGGCGCCTTGGAAACCAGTGGCCAATCCGCCCCCTTTGGGGTTTTGCACCAAAATCACTGCCCCCAACAGAAAGCAAACGATCAAAATAACGACGGTCAAGAAGGTGATCATGTTCAGATGTTCAAGAGTTACGCAGCTTTTTGAGCTGGGCTGCAAAATAAACACTTTTCTCCGGGTATTTCAAAGCGAGAAGCTTGTAAGCTTTCCTTGCGCGGCCCATTTGGCCTTGTGCGGCGTAGAGTTTGGCCATGGTTTCCGTGACCAAACTGGGGTCTTCCACCAAGCCTTGTTTGGCCCAATCTTCCGTCGTTTGCAGGGTGTCCCTCACGGGCCCCAAGCGGACGTCTCCCTTCGCCAAAAAGGCATCAATCAGGGCAGCCGCACCTTGTTCCACCTCGCGTTGCCCCCCAAAGCCGGTTTCTTGGGCCCGCTGCTTCAACCATCGGCCAAACAACGATTGTGGGGCGGCTTCCAATGCAAGGCCTGGCACCTCCAC
>CAZKGY010000005.1:0-2958 GCA_964552305.1 uncultured Comamonadaceae bacterium | reverse complement strand
ATCGGCCAAACAACGATTGTGGGGCGGCTTCCAATGCAAGGCCTGGCACCTCCACCCCCTCGTGTTCGGCCGTCGCTGCCGATTCATCCTCCTGCACCCATGCCGAGACTTCCGATTCAATCACCGAAGCGATGGCTGTGACCATGTTGTCACGCGGCAAAGGGTCAGGCGATTCTTCGACTGGGTCAGGCGATTCTTCGACTGGGTCAGGCGATTCTTCGACTGTGTCAGGCGCTGGAGACTCCTCTTCGGTGGAATCCGACGTTTGGTCGTGCCAAACGAGCTCCACCAGATCCTGCTCCGTCACCTCCTCCATGCGCTCCACCTCGGCATGGACCGCCTGGGCTTCTTCCACCAACGCAGGTCCCAAGAAGTACGCGAGCATGGCGCTTCTCGAGGAAACATGCGCGCCAGCCCGCAGCAACAACTCGCGGCGCTCCAGGTCGCCGGATCGCTCAGCGGCCTTGGCCAACATCATGCGCAAAGGCCCCGCGTAGGGGTAGCGAGTCACCAATTCCTTCAAGGCATCCAGGTCTTCGCCCGACACCTCGCACCTCATCCAGTCTTCCATGGTCTTGTGCGTCATGGCTACCAGTTTCCGAGGGTGGCGTTGAACATGTCCTGGGACAAAAGGTCCCCGATTTCCGAGACGATCAGGTCTTCGTTGGAAAAGACGTCCTGCTCGCTTGGGAGGTCGTAGTAGCGGCTGAAGGTGCGTTCCAAGGACAACCCCTCGTCCAAGGTGTTGGTGTAGCTCAGCACCACACCGATGGTCACGCGGTTGGCCCCGGCCGTTTCGTTCCCTTGCACGTTGATCGGCGCCACGTTCCAATCCACCACGCGGGCGGAAAACTGCAGCTCCCCCTCGTCCGTCAGCTTCAGCGTGCTTTGGCGTTGGACACGGTCGCGCAAAGCCTCGGACAAGGACTGCGCCGCCGTGGCCGAAACCAACGGATGGGCGGGTTCAAAGTCCTCCACGCTGAAGGTCGATGCCCCTGACGTTTGGGCGCCGTAGGGCGAATAGATCGCGCAACCTGCGAACCCCACAAGGAGGACCAACAGCCAACCCAATGCCTGCCGACTCGTCCTCATTTCAGGTCGTATTCTTTGATTTTTCGATACAAAGTGCGCTCCGAAATGCCCAACTCTTCGGCGGCGTATTTGCGCTTGTTGCGGTGCTTTTCGAGCGCCTTGCGAATCAACTCGCGCTCGGAGTCTTGCAAAGACAACACCTCCTCGTCGGCTGGTTGGTGGTCGACGATTTGGGCGTCGTACCCGCTAGAATCGCTTGCTCCGGAGGCGTATTGAGGCAGGGCGGCAAAATGCTGCGACTCCGACGCCCCCCCTTCCTCGCGGAACACGCGCTGCACCAATTCCGCCTCTCCTTCGGCCCCGGTGAGGCCTCCGTTTTTGATCAACGACAACACCAGTTGCTTCAAATCGGTCAAGTCGCCCTTCATGTCAAAGAGCACCTTGTACAAGATTTCGCGCTCCGTCATGCCGTCAGCGTCCTTGGCCTCCGTTCCCTGCGGGGTCACGCTTGGCAGCCGCGACCGATGCGTTTCGGGCAAATAGCCCAGCAGGGTGTCTGCGTCAATCCTGCGATCGGTTTCGAGGATGCTCATTTGCTCCGTCACGTTCTTGAGCTGACGAATGTTTCCCGGCCAAGGGTAGTGCTCAAGCACCTCGATGGCTTCGTCTTCGAGGCTCAAAGGTGGCATGCGGTACTGCTCGCTGAAGTCGGTGGTGAACTTTCGGAACAAAAGGTGAATGTCGCCTGGACGCTCTCGGAGTGCGGGCAACTGAATGGGCACCTGACTGAGTCGGTAATACAGGTCTTCACGGAACCGTTCGCGGGCGATGGCCTCGTCAAAGTTGACGTTGGTGGCGGCCACCACACGGACGTCGGTCTTTTGGACCTTGGACGACCCCACCTTGAGGAACTCTCCTGTTTCGAGCACGCGAAGCAGGCGCACCTGGGTGGTCAAGGGCAGTTCCGCCACTTCGTCCAAGAAAATCGTGCCGCCGTTGGCTTCTTCGAAATATCCTTTCCGGGTTTCCGTCGCCCCCGTGAACGCCCCTTTCTCGTGGCCAAACAGCTCAGAATCGATGGTTCCTTCTGGGATGGCACCGCAGTTCACAGCCACGTACGGCCCGTGTTTCCGGGCGCTGAATTGGTGCACGACCCTGGGCATGGCTTCCTTTCCTGTCCCGCTTTCCCCCAACACGAGCACGCTGATGTCCGTGGCTGCCACTTGGGCCGCCACAGAAAGGGCTCGGTCGAGCGCAGGAGAATTCCCCACGATGCCAAACCGCCGCTTCAACGCACCAACATCCATGGTTAGCTGTCTGAAGGTTCGTCCGTGACTTCGCCCATCAAGGTCACGGGAGTGCTGTCGAACGTTTTCACGTTCACGTATTGACCGGGCTGCAGGTCTCCTTTGGGGAAGACAACCACCGTGTTGTGCGTGGTCCGGCCAAAGTACTGGTCGTCGCGCTTCTTGCTGGTGCCCTCAATGAGCACGCGATGCACCTGGCCCACGAGCGCTTGGGTGCGCTCTTTGCCGTGCACCATTTGCCTCGCGATGACCTCCTGAAGGCGGCTTCCCTTCACCTCCTCCGGCACGTCGTCTTCAAACTTGCGTTCGGCCAACGTCTTGGGTCGTTCGCTGTACTTGAACATGAAGGCCATGTCGTACCTCACCTCATCCATGAGGGACAAGGTGGCTTGGTGCTCCTCTTCCGTCTCGCCACAAAAGCCCGTGATGACATCCGTGCTGATGGCGCAATCAGGCATGATGCGACGGATGGCCGCGATGCGGTCGAGGTACCATTCCCTCGTGTACCCTCGGTTCATGCGCTTCAACACGTCGCTGTGGCCACTTTGAACCGGCAGGTGAATGTACTTGCAGATGTTCTCGTGGCGTGCCATGGCGTGAAGCACGTCGTCGGTCATGT
>CAZKGY010000004.1:0-21348 GCA_964552305.1 uncultured Comamonadaceae bacterium | reverse complement strand
CTCGACTGACCGAGATCCGATGACGAACCAAGGTGGTGGACAGGTTCGAACCAAAGTCCACCCGGCCTTTCACACGCATCCATCCGTTGTTTCCACTTTCAACCACCAACAACGAGCCGTCTTCCAACGAAGGGCCCGTTTGCAACGACACAGACCCTGCCATGGCGTTGGCACCCCACAAACCTGAGGCTCCACCCCGCGAGACGACGACCCGGTTGATGTCTTCTGGGTCGATGGGCAAATCCATCAAGTGGTGGCCCGTTTGGGGAGCGCTCCATCGAATGCCGTCCACCCAAAGCGCCGTTTGCTCGAACGTGCCGCCGCGAATGCTCAGGTCCGTTTGAACGCCAAAGGCACCGCGCGAACGCACGTCCACCCCTGGCACAAATTCGAGGATGTCCTCCACCGCATTGGCTCCTGTTTGTTGGACTTCCATCGGGTCCAGGACGTTGATCATGCGGGGGGAGCTTAGGGCGTCAACACCCGCAAATCCCGCAACCACGGGGGCTTCGGGAATGGTGGTGGTGTCGGTTTGGGCCTGGGTTGTGGCCACGGAGCCAACCAGCCAAGCAAGAAGAAACGAGGAGAGGAGTCGTTGTTGAATCATGTTCATGTTCGTTGGAATGCTGCGGATCCCATTCATCCTGCATTCACGGGCAAACCTACGCCAACCTGGACGCATCAAGCACACCCTATCGCTGTACCTTTGAACACATGATTCGTAGTGAACAAGAACGCCAGCGCATCGCCTCCGTGGATGCGCTTCGTGCGCGGGGCATCGAGCCCTACCCCGCCGCGGCATTTCCTGTGACCCACCGCTCTGCGTCGCTCAAAGCCGACTTTCAAGAGGGCGTGCCAGTGACCATGGCCGGGCGATTGATGTCCCGTCGAATCATGGGCAAGGCCTCGTTTGCCGAATTGCAAGACAGCGAGGGCACGTTGCAGATCTACCTCAACCGTGACGAACTGTGCCCCGGAGAAGACAAGTCCGCGTACAACGAGGTGTTCAAGAAGCTGCTTGACCGTGGCGATTGGATCGGCATCGAAGGGGAAACGTTCAAAACCCAGGTGGGCGAACCCTCCGTCAAGGTCACCCAGTTGACGGTGCTAAGCAAGGCCATTCGCCCCCTTCCTGCGGTCAAAACCGACGAACAAGGCCAGGTGCACGACGCGTTCACCGACCCTGAACTTCGCTACCGCCAGCGCTACGTGGATTTGGCAGTCAACCCCGACGTCAAGCAGACGTTCGTGGCACGTTCAACCATCATTCGCACCATTCGGGAGGCCTTCGACGCACAAGGCTGGATGGAGGTGGACACCCCGGTGCTTCAAAGCATCCCTGGCGGGGCCGCCGCGAGGCCATTCGTGACCCACCACAACGCCTTGGACATCCCGCTTTACCTCCGGATTGCCAACGAACTCTACTTGAAGAGGCTCATTGTCGGTGGATTTGATGGCGTCTACGAATTCAGCCGCAACTTCCGCAACGAGGGCATGGACAGGACGCACAACCCTGAGTTCACGGTGTTGGAACTGTACGTCGCCTACCAGGACTACCACTGGATGATGGAGACCACCGAATCCCTCTTTGGGAATTTGGCCCAAGCCGTTCACGGCACCACGGAAGTTCCCTTGGGGGAACACACCATCAACTTCGCGCCGCCCTATGCCCGCGTCACCATGCGCGACGCCATCCTTGAGCATGCAGGCGTCGACATCGATGGGTTGGACGAACAAGGGTTGCGTCAAGCGTGCCAAGACCTCGGTATTGAAACGGACGACTCCATGGGCCGAGGAAAACTCATCGACGAGTTGTTCGGAGAGCGATGCGAGCATCACTACATCCAGCCGACGTTCATCATGGATTACCCGACCGACATGTCTCCACTGACGAAGGCGCACCGCGACAAACCCGGATACACGGAACGGTTTGAGCTGATGATCAACGGCACCGAAGTGGCCAACGCCTACTCGGAGCTGAACGACCCCCTGGACCAGCGCGCACGCTTCGAGGAACAACTGAAGCTGGCCGATCGTGGCGACGACGAAGCCATGTTCATCGACCACGACTTCCTCCGCGCCCTGGAGTACGGCATGCCACCCACCAGTGGCATCGGCATCGGCATCGACCGCCTGGTGATGATGATGACGAACCAAACCTCCATCCAAGAGGTTCTGTTTTTCCCGCAAATGCGTCCAGAATCGTTCGATACATCCGGTGGCGACGCCGATTTCAGCGCTTTGGGTGTGCCCTCGGACTGGTCAGAGCACCTCGTGGCCGCAGGGTTCAACACCCCGGCCGACGTGTTGGCCGCCAAGCCTACCCAAGTTCACCAACGCCTGAACGGGTTCCGGAAAAAGAACAAATTGGATGTTCCCGCGCTTGGCTTGGATGAAGTCACCGCGTGGTTTGCCAACGCAGAACAAGCCGCCCCATGAGCCTCCCCACGCAGCAGGATGTCATTGACATCGTCAAGACCATTTTCGACCCGGAAATTCCCGTGGACATTTACGAGCTGGGGCTCATCTACGAGATCGTGGTCAAGGAGAGTGGCTTCATCCACATCGACATGACCCTGACTTCCCCCAACTGCCCTGTGGCCGAGAGCTTGCCGCAAGACGTGGAGAACAAGGTGGCGTCGCTCGAAGGGGCGAAAGGATGCAAGGTGACCATCGTGTTTGAACCCGCTTGGACGCAAGACATGATGAGCGAAGAGGCCAAACTTGAGCTAGGATTCCTGTGATGATGCGCCAACCTGAAAACGAAGCTCCCACCCGAGGCATTGCCATTTTGGGGTCCACTGGATCCATTGGCACCCAGGCCCTCGACGTGGTCCGAGACCAATCCGAAGCCCTGCATGTGGAGGTGCTCTCGGCACACAGCAACGCGGACCTGCTCGTGAAGCAGGCACTTGAATTCAAACCCAACGCCGTGGTGATTGGAGACGAAGCCAAGTGGAAGCAAGTCAACGACGCGTTGTTTGACGAAGGCATCAAGGTGTACAGCGGCGCAGAGGCCTTGGAGCAGGTGGTCGAACTTGATGGCATCGACATGGTCCTAACCGCCATGGTGGGGGCTGCTGGGCTCAAGCCCACCCTGAGGGCGATTGACGCTGGAAAGCACATCGCACTGGCCAACAAGGAGACCCTTGTGGTGGCCGGTGAATTGGTCATGGCTGCTGCCCGCAACAAAGGCGTGGACATCCATCCGGTGGACTCCGAGCACAGCGCCATCTACCAATGCATCGCAGGGGAATTCCACAACCCCATTGAAAAAGTCATCCTGACCGCTTCCGGCGGCCCATTCCGAGGCCGGACCCTGGATTCACTCGCAGGCGCGACCAAGGCGGATGCCCTGAAGCATCCGAACTGGGACATGGGTGCCAAGATCACGATCGACAGCGCGTCCCTCATGAACAAAGGACTCGAAGTCATCGAGGCGAAGTGGCTGTTCAACGTCTCGCCTGACCAAATCGACGTCGTTGTGCATCCTCAAAGCATCGTGCATAGCTGCGTGCAATTCGAGGACGGGAGCATCAAGGCCCAGTTGGGTTTGCCGGACATGAAGCTCCCAATTCAGTACGCCTTGACGTATCCCCGACGGTTGAAGAACGACTTCCCACGCTTCCACTTCATGGATTACCCCTCCCTGACGTTTGAGCAACCTGACACGAAGACGTTCCGCAACCTTGCCTTGGCGTTCGACGCGTTGAAGCAAGGAGGGAACGCCCCGGCCATCCTCAACGCCGCCAACGAAATCGCGGTTGCCCGCTTCCTTCGTGACGACATCGAATTCTTGGATTTGCCCCGGGTGGTGGAACACGCCCTGGCCCACGTGAGCCATGAGACCAAGCCCAGCCTGGACGCACTCGTGGCCGCCGACGCCGAAGCCCGTCGCGTCGCCGCCGAATGGAAGGGTTAAAACGCAACAAAGGCCTCCCCAACGGAAGGCCTTGTGCATGACAATTCAACGAATCGTCAGATGGTCATGATGTCGGCTTCCTTGGCCGCCAACACAGACTCCACCTTGTCGGTGAATTGGTTCGTCAATTCCTGAACGAGTTGTTCGCCCTTCTTGAGCTCGTCTTCGCTCATGCCGTCGTCCTTGGCCGCCTTGAGGCAATCGTTGGCGTCTTTTCTTGCGTTGCGAATCCCCACGCGCGCTCCCTCTCCTTCCGACCGCGCACGCTTGCTCAATTCGCGACGGCGCTCCTCCGTCAATGGAGGGACATTGATGATCAACACTTCGCCGTTGTTCATGGGGTTGAGGCCCAAGTTCGCGTTGATGATGCCTGTGGCAATGGGGTCCAACATGCCCTTCTCCCAAGGTTGAACCACCAGGGTGCGGGCGTCGGTGCTGTTGACGTTCGCCACCTGACTGACAGGCGTCATCGAGCCGTAGTAATCCACACGCACGGACTCCAACATGGAGGGGTGGGCTTTGCCCGCACGAATTTTGCTCAACTCGCCTTCCAAGCGGCCAATGGCCTTTTCCATCTTTTCCTTGGCGTCGTCCAAGGCCATGGCAATTTCTTCGTTCATCTCGATTCCAAATTCTGGTTAAGCTTCCACCACCGTGCCAATCGGCTCACCTTCGACAAGGCGCTGAAGGTTGCCCGGTTTGTTCATGTCAAAGACCACGATGGGAAGGTTGTTCTCGTTGCACAGGGTGAAGGCGGTCATGTCCATGACCTTCAATCCACGCTGGAAGACCTCGCTGAACGTGATGCGGTCAAACCGTTCGGCCGTGGGGTCACGTTCGGGATCCGCCGTGTAAATGCCATCCACACGTGTGCCTTTCAAAATCACGTCTGCGTCAATCTCAACGGCCCGCAGCGAGGCGGCTGAATCGGTGGTGAAAAACGGGTTACCCGTGCCGCCTCCAAAAATGACCACCCGACCCTTTTCCAGGTGCCTCACCGCCCGGCGACGAATGAACGGCTCCGCAATCTGCTTCAGTTCAATCGCGCTTTGCAACCGGGTGTCAACGCCTTCCGCCTCCAACGCACTTTGCAGCGCCATGGCGTTGATGACCGTGGCCAACATGCCCATGTAGTCGCCTTGGGTGCGCTCCATGCCTCCTTCCTCCGCCTGGACCCCGCGAAAAATGTTGCCCCCTCCGATCACGATGGCGCACTCAATGCCGCGGTCGACGATGGCCTTGACTTCGTTCGCATACTGGGCCAACCGCCCGTTGTCAATGCCAAATTGCTTGTCGCCCATCAGGGCTTCACCGCTCAGCTTCAGGAGGACGCGTCTGTACTTCATTCAGTGCCAAATATCGCGCAAAAAGCACGAAGGCCACCCATGGGGCAGCCTTCGTTGTGCGTTGAAGCAAGCGTCAGTTATCCGAGCGCCACGCGGGCGAACGACGTCACCTTGCCTCCACCGTTGGAAGCCACGTACTGGCTCACGGTCTGCTTGTTGTCCTTGATGAAGGCTTGGTTCACGAGAGTCACCTCCTTGAACCACTTCTTCAAGCGACCCTCAGCAATCTTCTCGGCCATCTCGGCGGGCTTGCCTTCTTGAATGGCCAAGTCCTTGCCGATTTCGCGCTCCTTCGTGATCAGCTCTTCGGGGATGGATGTCTCGTCCACAGCCACAGGTGCCATGGCGGCTGCCTGCATGGCCACGTCGCGGCCCACTTCGTTGCTCACGTCTCCCTCAAACGCCACCGCCGTTGCCAAGCGGTTGCCAGGGTGGATGTACGCCACGACCTTCTGGCCGCGCACCACGCGGAGGTCGCCGATTTCGATGCGCTCGCCAATCTTGCCCACCTCTTCGGTGATCTTGTCGGCAACCGTCAACGACGCACCAGGGTACGTCTTGGCCAGCAAATCCTCTTTGCCCTCCACGCCCTCGGCCAACGCCAAGTCGAGCAGGGTCTGGGCCACTGCCACGAAGTCGCCGTTCTTGGCTACGAAATCCGTTTCGCAGTTCAAGCTGATGACCACGCCCGTGTCTCCAGAAGCGTTCACGCCAGACAAAATGGCACCTTCGCCCGCCTCGCGGTCGCTGCGCTTGGCGGCCACCTTTTGGCCCTTCTTGCGAAGGATTTCGATGGCGGCTTCAAAATCTCCATTGGCTTCGGTCAAAGCCTTCTTGCAATCCATCATGCCCGCGCCGGTTTGCTTGCGGAGCTTGTTGACTTCTGCTGCTGTAATGCTCATGATTTTGGTCTTGGTCTATGAGTGATTCAATGGGTGGGGCGGATCAGGCCTTGGCCTCTTCGTCCTTTGCTGGGGCTTCCTCAGCCGTTGCTTCGGCAGCTGGGGCTTCTTCCGTTTTCGCGGCGGCGGCGGCCTTCGCTTCTTCGGCGGCAGCCTTGTCGCTCTTGCGTTCGTTCAAGCCTTCAGCCACGGCTTCAACCACGGCGTCCAACACGGCAATGATGGACTTGGTGGCGTCGTCGTTGGCAGGGATCACGAAATCCACGTCACGGGGATCGCTGTTGGTGTCCACCATGGCGAACACGGGGATGCCCAACTTCTTGGCTTCTGCCAAGGCGATGTGCTCCTTCATCACGTCCACGATGAAGATGGCCGCAGGGATGCGGGTCAAATCGGAAATGGATCCGAGGTTCTTTTCAAGCTTCGCACGCTGACGGCTCACCTGCAAACGCTCGCGCTTGGACATGGTGGCCAAGGTGCCGTCCTTCTCCATCTTGTCGATGGTGCTCATTTTGCGCACCGCCTTGCGAATGGTGGCGAAGTTGGTCAACATGCCACCGGACCAACGCTCCGTGACGTAGGGCATGCCCACCGCCTTCACGCGCTCGGCCACGGCTTCTTTCGCCTGCTTCTTGGTGGCGACAAACAAGATCTTTTTGCCGCTCTTGGCGATTTGCTTCATGGCCGCGGCGGCTTCGTCCACCTTGATGACCGTTTTGTGCAAATCGATGATGTGGATGCCCTTCTTCTCAGCGAAGATGTAGGGGGCCATGTGGGGGTTCCACTTGCGCTTGAGGTGGCCGTATTGTGACCCAGCTTCAAGCAGTTGTTCGAAAGAAACTCTTGACATGATGTTTACGTTCCTGGTTTGATCAACACCACGGTAGCTGCAAGGCAGGTCCGCAATGTTTGGATGCTAAACGAATTGAAATAAAAAGTGATTGAACAGCCGAATCAACGCTTCGAGAACTGTTCTTTCTTGCGTGCTTTCTTTTGGCCGTACTTCTTGCGTTCCACCATGCGTGGGTCACGCGTGGTCAGGCCTTCTGCCTTCAACGCCGACTTCCACTCGGGGTTCACTTCAATCAACGCCTTGGACACCGCCAAGCGAACCGCTTCGGCTTGTCCCGTGATGCCACCGCCGTAAACGTTCACGTTCACGTCGTACTGGCCGGCAGTCTCGGTGATGGTGAATGGCTGGTTGATCTTGTATTGCAACGTGCCTGTGGTGAAGTATTCAACGAGCGGGCGCTTGTTGATGGTCACTTCGCCCTTTCCAGGCTTCATGTAGATGCGGGCGACGGATGTCTTGCGACGTCCGGATGTGTTGATGACGTCCATTAGGCGTTCAATTGGTATGGCGTTGGTTGCTGGGCTTCGTGCTTGTGGTCAGGTCCCACGTACACGTGCATGTTCCGGAAGAGCTGGCTTCCGAGACGGTTCTTGGGGAGCATGCCACGAACTGCTTCTTCCACGAGAGCAAACGGCTTGCGCTTCAACTGTTCGCTGGCCGTACGCTCGCGCTGGCCACCGGGGTAGCCTGTGTAGCGCATGTACGTCTTGGTTTCCATCTTGTTGCCGGTCAGCACCACCTTCTCTGCGTTCACCACCACCACGTAGTCGCCGCAGTCGGCGTGGGGGGTGAAGTTGGTCTTGTGCTTGCCGCGCAACAACGTGGCAATTTGCGTGGAAAGGCGACCCAAAGTTTGACCTTCGGCATCGACCAACCACCACTTCTTGTCTGCGTTCTCCTTGTTGATGGAACGCGTTTTGTAGCTCAAAGTATCCACAGCGTGCGGGTTGCGTAGTTGTGTTTCCCCAAAATTTGGGGGTGCGAAGATAGGGAACGATGTGGACAACCCAAGCGTCTTCGTGGACAAACTTTCAATCCAACCTCACTTTGGCTCGTCGCCTTGAGGCTTTTTCGGCTTTTTCAACGTCCAATCGTAGGTGCAAAGTACGGTGGTTGTCGAGGGGCCCGACGGCGACGTTTGCCATTGGGCGCCGCACGAGATGTGTCGGCGTTTCGACAGTTTTTTGTCCAACACGATCCTTGCCCGCAGCGCCTGGCTTCCACCTTCCGCCATTCGGAAAAATCCTTCCAACGATGGGATGGCCTTCCACCCTTTCGGCAAGTCGTGAACCCATCGAAGCTGGGTCCGCCAGCGCGCGTTGTCCCATGCACGCATCCATGGGCCTCCCCATTGACGCCTCACGCGGAACACCAAGGCGTCGTCCCCGACCTTGTGCTTGTACCTGACCGACGTGGCCCACCGCCACGACGTGAGCAGACCGCCCTCGAGAGGCGCTTCCCAGCCCGTTCGCCATTGTCCGTCCACCGCCAGCCCGTCCACGGCGTCAAACGTCCTGCGGACGCTGGCGTCTGACACCACTTCGTTGAAACTGAGTGCCGCGCTTTCGGACCGGATTTGGGTCGACAAACCCCATGCCCAGTCGTTCCGCAACGACTGCCCCAGGTCCACCCCAAGCCAGCCTTGCGCCACCCCAAGCCATGGCAACAGCGCCATGGCAACCAACAACACACCTCGTGACATGCGCTCAGAGCTTGTCATACACCACCAGCGTGTCGAGGACCACCTCTTCCTTGTTCGACGTGATCTCCACTTCCCGAACGAACGCCACGTCCAACAAATCGATGTTGGGGTTGTCTGGTTGGGCGGTGTCCGCGCTGAATACGTAGACCGTGTAAGACCCTGGCCTCAACCAGGGGAACAAGAAATCGCCTTCGTGGTTGGTCTCCACCCGGTCGTCTGGCCCCACGTTGTCTCCGTACACCAAAAACACGTTGTGGTCCATGGCCGGCGTTTGGTCCACCACGCTTGAAGGGTTGTACAACGTGGCGCGACGCTCCAGCTGGACGTGGCCTCGGATGCTTGCACGTCCTCCCTCGCCTTCCGTGGGTACGCAGCCGGACGCCACGGCCAAGGCCACCAAGACAAGAACGACGGACTTCCGGGAAATTGGCTTCATGGCACCAAACATACAGCGCCGGTCGCGCTAACTTGCCGTTCCATGCACACAACCGACCATTTCCCTACGCCCCAGGGGTTGCCTGCAGGCGAAGGACGCCTCGAAGTCGTCTGCGGACCCATGTTTTCCGGGAAAACAGAGGAGCTCTTGCGCCGCGTCAGGAGGGCACACATTGCCAAGCTTCCCGTGGCGCTGTTCAAGCCAGCCACCGACACCCGCTACGACAACGTGCAAGTGGTCAGCCACGACAAAAACGCGATGGACTCCCTCGTCGTGCCTTCCAGCCAAGCGATTCTGGACCACATTGAGGAGGCCAGCCAACGCGAACCCGGCAGGCGTGAAGGCATCGCCGTGGTCGCCGTGGACGAAGCCCAATTTTTTGACGACGGCCTGCCGGCGGTTTGCAACGAGCTGGCGAACCGAGGCTACCGCGTGGTTGTGGCAGGGCTTGATTTGGACTACGAGGGGCGCCCGTTTGGCCCCATGCCGGCCTTGCTCGCGTTGGCCGAAGAAGTGACCAAACTTCACGCCGTCTGCGTCGAAACGGGCCGTGCCGCGCACTTTTCCCACCGCATCGCAGGGGGAACAAGCCAGGTCGAACTCGGGGCACAGGACCGGTACATCCCCCTCGCCAGGCATGCCTACGTCGCCGCCAACCAAGAAACTGCTCAATGACCGGACAGGGTTGGGCCGTTGACGCATGGCGTGATTTTGGACGGCAATGCGTCCCAACCCTGAAGTGCTCGTTCCGAGGTCCGGACAGCGGGTCCGTCGCGACCTTGTCGTCCGACACGCGCACCCTTCACCAACCTGAACGCACCGTGTTTTTCGCCCTCCGGGGACCATGGCATGACGGCCACGACCACCTTCTCGAGGCCCACAGCAGAGGCGTGCGTCGTTTTGTGGTCGGCAAGTCGATCGATGCCAACGCCCCTTGGGCGGCCGATTCTGACGTCCTTGTCGCCGACGACGTATTGCTTGTCATGCAAAGCATGGCAAGGGCGCAGCGCAACCGCTTCGACGGCCCCGTGCTTGCCATCACTGGGAGCAACGGCAAAACCACCGTGAAAGAATGGGTCGTGGCTCTCCTGCCTGAGTCGGTGGGGGTGCATCGAAGCCCCATGAGCCACAACAGCCAGCTCGGGGTCCCCTTGAGCGTTTGGTCCTTGGACAACCACCACGACTTGTCGTTCATCGAAGCCGGCATCAGCCAACCTGGCGAAATGGCGCGGCTCGCACAATGCATCCATCCCACCGAAGGCGTGTTGACCCATCTGGGGGAAGCCCACTTGGGCAACTTCAAAAATCCGGCGCACCTCGCGGAAGAAAAATGCACCCTGTTCGAAGGGTGCAGCAGGGTGTTCATGCCAGAGGAACTGCGCGATGCCTCGAGCCCTCACATTGGTGGTACGGTTGTCACCTGGGCGTTTCGTGACGACCCGGCGTCCCACCAAGCCGCCCTGCTGGTGGAACTACAAGCGGATCGAATGCGCCTCGAATGGCAAGGGCGCACGGTGGATGTTGCATGGCCTTTTGCCAGCGACGCGGCGATACGCAACGCCTGCACGGCTGCGCTCGTGGCTTTGCACCACGGGGGGCGCCTGGAGGAATTGCCGCAGCGAATTGCCCAGCTGAACGAGCTCACAGGAAGGCTGTCCACCGTCCATCGTCCCAGGGGAGGCATGCTGATTCAAGACGATTGCAACCACGATTTTGGGTCGTTGGAAGTGGCCATGAAGGCCCTCGTCAACTTGGGCGAGGGAGGCCGCCGTGTGGCGGTGGTGGGGGATGTCCCGCAAAGCGGGCTCGACGCCTTGGCCCGCGCCAAACGAATGGCATCGCTGGCCTCCTTGTTCGCGGTGGATGACCTGTGGCTTTGGGTCCCATCGTGGACCGAAGACGCTTGCCTGGCTGTCGAACAGGGCTTGGGTGGCTCGCCATGCGCCGTGCAGTGCTTTCAACGCTTGGACGACCTTGAACGACACGCCCTTGAATTGGGTGAGGCACACGTCCTGGTCAAATCCGCCTCCCACGAACGCCTTGCGCCGGTCATGCAGGCACTTGCCCCCGTCCGGCACGTCACGACCCTCACGTTGAATGCATCGGCACTGGTGGACAACCTGCGTCGCTTGAAACGACACGTGGATGCGCAAGGCGTCATCGCCGTGATCAAGGGGCTTGGCTACGGCACCGACCCCGTCGTTTTGGGTCGCCTCCTGGAAGCCCAAGGCGTCGATTGGTTGGCGGTGGCCTACGCGGACGAAGGCGTGACGTTGCGCGAGGCGGGCATCCGAGCGCGCATCCTTGTGCTCAACCCCGACCCAGCGACGTTCGACACCATGCACGACCACAGCCTTGAACCGCAATTGGTTTCGCCGAAGCACGTCTCCATGGCCATGCAGTGGGCCAACTCGAGAGGCGTGAGCGAATGGCCTGTGCACTTGAAGCTCGACACGGGCATGCACCGCCTTGGGCTTGCGCCTGACGAAGACGCCATCGTGGAGGGGCTGTTGGAGGGGTCTCCCCTCGTCCTGGCATCGGTCATGACCCACTTGGCGGCGGCGGACGATCCCCGCTTCGACGAGGCCACCAAGGGCCAGCTCGACGCCTTCCTTCGCCGGACCACCGACCGCTTCCAACGCGTGCCCCGGCACGCCCTCAATTCCTCCGGTGCAATGCGGCTTCACGCGTTGTTGACGGAGGAAGAACGTTTGCACTTTGCCCCTGTCTTGCAACACATTCGCGTGGGGTTGGCCATGCATGGCTTGGGCCCTGGGGCCGACGTCTTGGGCCTTTCCCCCGTGCTGTCCCTTGACACGTCCGTGGCCAAACTCGTCCACGTTCCCCCCGGCGAAGGTTCGGGGTATGGATTCACCGATGCCGTGGCGCATGAACGCACCCTCGCGGTCCTTTCCGTGGGGTACGCCGACGGCTACCCACGGTCGCTCGGCAACGGACAAGGGCAGGTGACCTGGCGCGGCATCAAGCTTCCCACCGTTGGCAGGGTGTGCATGGACATGACCACCGTCGACGTCACTGGGTTGGACGTTCAACCCGGAGACCGGGTCTCTTTGTGGGGGACGTCCCCCTCGCTCGACGAGGTGGCGGCGCACGCCTCGACCATTCCCTACGAACTGTTGGTCCGCTTGGGGCCAAGGGTGCAGCGCGTGGTGCAGCGTTGAGGCAGGCAAAAAAAAGGAGCCCCGAAAGGCTCCTTGTTGTTGGTTCTGATCAGACCGTTCGTCCCATCCACTTGTACGTGGTTCGCTCGATCCACCAATACATCACCGGCACGATGATGAGGGTCAAGAACGTGGCGAACGTCAAGCCAAAAATGATGGCCCAACTCATGGGCTTCCAAAACACGTTGTTGTCACCACCCACGTAAACGTTGGGGTCGTAGTTTGTCACCAGGCCGACAAAATCGATGTTGAGCCCAATCGCCAAAGGCAACAAGCCCAACACCGTTGTGATGGCCGTCAAAAGCACGGGGCGCAAGCGCGTCTTGCCCCCTTGAATGATCGCCGTGTTCACCTCAGCAAACGGCAAATTGGTCGACGCCTCAGCGGACTCCCCTGCCTCCAGGCCCAAGGCCTCCCTTCGACGGGCGCGGAGCAGGTTGGTGTAATCAATCAACACAATGGCGTTGTTCACCACCACCCCGGCCAGCGAGATGATCCCGATCATGGTCATGATGATGACAAACTCCATTTGGAAGATGACCAGCCCCAGCAACACCCCGATCAGCGAGAAGACCACGCTGAAACCGATGATGAACGGCGTGGTGACGCTGTTGAACTGGCTGACGATGATGAGGAAAATCAAGAACAGCGCGATGAGCAACGCCTTGGACAAGAAGGCCATTTCCTTGGCCTGCTCCTCCTGCTGACCCGTGAATTCCCAAGTCACGGCCGACGGAATGTCCAATTCCGCGCCCATGTCTTCCTGCATGTCGGTGATGATTTCCGTGGGGTTGGCCCCTTCCAGCACGTTGGAGGTGATGGTGATGACCCGCTTGAGGTCCTTGCGCTTCACCGCGCTGAACGTCGTGGATCGGCTGGCTGTCGCCACGGCACTGATGGGCACCTCCTTGATTTGGCCGTCGCTTTGGCTTCGGAAAATCACCTTCTGGTTCATCAAGGCGTCGCTGCTGTGGCGGTATGCTTCGGCAAAACGCACGTTGATGGGGTAGTCGTCTTCCCCGTCCTTGTAGGTTCCTACTTCCCGGCCAAACAACGCCGTCCGCAACGTGTACCCAATGTCCCTGGTGCTCAGGCCGTAGGTCCGTGCCTTTTCGCGGTCGATGGCCACCGGCATTTGGGGTTTGCGCTTGTCGACGTCAATCTTCAACTCTTCCACCCCAGCGTAATCCTTGGCGCGCAAGTAGCGAAGCACATCTTCCGACGCCGCCAACAATTCGTCGTAATCGTCGCCCGTCAATTCGAGGTTGATGGGGGCCCCTTGCGGCGGGCCGTCGGAATTCTTGGTCACGACCACTTCGGCGTCGGGGTAGCCCCTGAGTTCCTCGCGAATCGCACTCAGCACGTCTCCTGTGGAGAGCCCTCGACGGTCTTGGAACTTCACAAAGTTCACCACGATGCGTGCCTTGTGTGGCGTGGGGCCGAGCTGGGGGCCTTCGTTGGGGTCGCTCGTGCCATTCCCCACGGTGCCAATGACCGAATTCACCAGGAAGCTCTCCAACTCGCCTGTCTCGGGATTGGGGCGCTTGAATTCGTCGCGCGCCAACACCTCCATCACCTGGATTTCGATGTCCTTGGCGACTTCGTTTGTTTCGGCGAGGTCCGTGCCGATCGGTTTGGACACGAAGATGTTCAAGTACTGCGGCTGGTTGTCAGGGAAGAAGAGCACCTTCGGAGGGAAGGTTCCCATCAAGACGATGGACAAAAACAAGAGCCCCACCGTCCCCCAGAAGAAGGCCCAAGGGCGTTTGCCGCCCAACACGTAGGTCAAAAACCGCTCGTACAAGGCTTCCAGCCGCGGCAAGAAGGCGTTTTGGAACTTCAAGGTGGCCGGATAGAGCACGTAGGTGTTGAGCAGGGTCAGGATTCCAGCCAATGCCAAGATGTTGCCCAGTCCTGTGGCTCCGAGCGCGAGGAATGCCGCGCCCACACCCACCAAAACCCCAGAAACCAAGTGGGTTCGGTGGCGGTTGACGGTTTCCATCCCCACCTTCATGAAGACCGAGGTCAAGACGGGGTTGATCACCAAGGCCACGAACAGGGACGATCCCAAGACGATGATGAGCGTCATTGGCAAGTAGCTCATGAATTCGCCGATCAAGCCAGGCCAAAGCGCCAGCGGCAAGAACGCAGCGAGCGTGGTGCCGGTCGAGGCAATGATGGGCCAGGCCACCTCTCCCACGCCGTAACGGGCGGCCTTCAGCGGACTGTACCCTTCATCCATCAAACGGTACACGTTCTCCACCACCACAATGCCGTTGTCCACGAGCATTCCCAGTGCAAGGACCAACGAGAACAGCACCATGGTGTTGAAAGTGACTCCAAGCGAATTCAAGATCAAGAAACTCATGAACATGGAGAGTGGGATCGCCACCCCCACGAACAACGCGTTCCGCAATCCGAGGAAGAACAACAACACGCCCACCACGAGCAACACCCCGAAGATGATGGAGTTCTGAAGCTCCTCCACTTGCGTTTGGGTCATGTCGCTTTGGTCGTTGGTGATCGACACGTTCAGGTTTCGAGGCAACACGTTCTGCTTGGCCTCTTCGATGATGGCGTTGATGGCGGAGGATGCCTCCAGCAGATTCTCGCCTGCACGCTTGACCACGTCGAGGGACACCACGGGCCGGGAATATTCCCGGGCGTAGCTCTCCTTTTCCTTCTCGACGAACGACACGTCGGCCACATCACGCAAATGCACGATGAATCCGTTTTCCGCCTTGATGATGACGTTCTCCAATTCCTCGATGCTCGTGAAATCGCCCTCGACTTGCACGCTTCGGCGCACGCCATCCACCAAAAGGTCTCCACCCGACACGGTCATGTTCTCTGCCGCAATGGCGCCGGAGATGTCGTTGAAGCTTACCTGCATGGCTTCTGCGCGCAGGTGGTCGACCTCGATTTCCACCTCGAGGTCGCTGATGCCCTGGATGTCGACTTTGCTGATTTGGGGCAAGGCTTCCACCTTGTCTTCCAAATACTCTGCGTACTTCTTGAGGTCCTGCAGACGGTAGTCGCCGCTGAGGTTGATGTTCATCACCGGCATGAGCTCACTGAAGTTCAGCTCCATGACGCTGGGGTCGGCGGGAAGGTCGGTCGGGAAGTCGGGGTCGGCCTTGGCCTTGTCCACCGCATCCTTCACCTTACGCAATGCCTCCGTGGGGGTGACGTCGAAGTTGAATTTGATGTCGATGGCGCTGAAGCCCTGCACGCTTGTGGACGTGATCTCGTCGATGCCGGAAATGGTGTTGATCTCCTTCTCGAGGGGCCGCGTGATCAGCTTCTCCATGTTCACGGGGCTGTTCCCCGGATAGGCCGTGCTGACAAAAATTTCAGGCACCACGATTTCCGGGAACGCTTCCTTCGGCACCGTGAGGTAGCTGCTGATGCCAGACAAGGTGATGATTGCAATGAGCACAAAGACGGTCGTCTTGTTTTGGATGCTCAGCGTCGTCAGCCCAAACTCACGCAACTTTCCCTTCGAATTCTGGGGGGTCGTTTCACTCATGGCTCGCCAATCAAGATTCAATCAACGTCACACGCTCGCCGTCCACTACACGGGCTGCGCCGCGGTCAATCACGCGGTCGCCTGGCTTCAATCCCGATTCGATGAGAAGGAGGCCATCCGACACCACGCCGGTTTCGATGGGCTGCTTGGTCGCCTCGTCGCCACGCACCACGTAAACGTACTCTTGGCCGTTGGCGTCCTGCTGCACGATGGCCGAAGGCAATGCGACGGCACTGTCCAAGGCGAGGTCCGTGATGTGAACCGTGGCGACCATGTTGGGCAACGCCCGCGTGCCCGCGGGAAGGTCCACCGTCAAGTCGATCGTGCGGTTGGCCGCCTCGATGTATTGCCCCACGCGGCGAATTTGGCTCTCCATGGGTGCCAACCCTCGGGCTTCCACGCGGACCTGTTGGCCTGCGCTCACCGACCCGGCGTAGTGGTCGCTGACCGAGGCCCGCACGTAAAGGTCGCTCAAGTCCACCACACGAACCACGGGCATGGGCGGCGCAGCCATCTCTCCCACGTTGACAAACACCCGATCCAGCACGCCGCTGAACGGCGCACGGATGATCGCCTGGTCGATTTGTTCGTCAAGCGTGGCGAGGCTTCGGCGAAGGGCCTCCAGGCTCGTTTTCGCCTGCAGGTAATCCACCTCCGAGCCAATTTCCTTGTTCCACAGGCGCTCGGCGCGTTCGAAGAGCGTTTCCGCCAACTCCATCTGGGTCACAAGCTCGGCGCGCTGCTTGGCGAGCACGTCGGTGTCGATGCGCACCAAGGCCGTGCCTTCACTCACCTTCGTGCCCTCTTCCACCAACACCTCGCGGACCACACCGGGAAAGGCCGCCAGCACGTTCGCGATGCGGTCGGTTTGGACGTTTCCTTGCACGGCAAACGAATGGGAGAACGGCGCCGCCTCCACGGTCTGCACGCCGACGCGCGTCAAGCGATTGGCCTCAACCGCGACCGGCTCAGCCGGCGCGCCGCAACGGGCGAGCAACGCAATGGCCACCAGGCCAAGGGGAATCAATGTCTTTTTCATGGTCTTGGGTTGGATGCGATGAGGCGCTGCTGGGCGGTGAGCCAAGCAAGTTGTGCGCCGATCAGGTTGCCCTCGGCTTCGAGGAGTTGGTTTTGGGCGGTGTTCAGTTCAAAGCTGCTGCGGACACCCTCTTGGTGTCCGAGTTCGATGCGCGTGAGGATGCGGTTGGCCAGGTCCCGCTGCTCGGCGGCGTTGGCCATGGCTGCTTTCGCGTCCAAGAACGTGGCACGGGCGTTGTCAAACTCCAAGCGTGCCGCGGCTTCCATTTGGGCCAAGCCGGACTCGGCGGTCAACACGGCCAGTTTGGCCTTTTCCACCCGTTGGCGACCCCCGAAGCTGGTCCAAATCGGCATGTTTACCGAAAGCCCCACGATTTGGGAAGGGTACCACGTCGATTGGTCCTCCAACACGGGGTAATCAGGGTCTCGGAAGGTTTGGGCGCTGTTGGAATAGAACGCGGCAATTTGGGGCAACCCCTCCGCGCGGCGGTTCATCACGTCCAGTTCGGCCAACGCCACGTACCGGCGCTGCTCCTCGAGCGAAGGCACGGCCTCCAAATTCAGCGACGCACTCAGCGCCTCTGGCACTTCTTGGGACGTCAGCGTCGCCAAGTCGTCCGTCAACGTCACCTCGCAGTCCACCTCCAACCCGCATTGAAACAGGAGCAGTTTTTGGGTCAGGTCCGCCTGCAGCTTCGCCGTGCTCAGCTGTTGCTCCAGCGATTGCCGCGTCAACTGCAACTGGTCGGCATCCACGGATTCCACGAGCCCCTCCAAGGCCAATTCCTTGACTTCCGACTCCGAACGCTGCACCAACGCCAACGCGCGGTCGAGGGTTTTCACGTTCGCTGCCGCCGCCAGCGCCGTGGCATAGGCTTCGGACACCAAGCGACGCGTCTCCACCTCCGTCGCGTCCACCGCCAAGGCCTTCGCGTCGGCAAACACTTGGGCCGCCTTCATCCCGACGAGGTAGCTGCCACTGAAAACAAGCTGGGTGGCGTTCAAGCCCGCGGTCGCGCTTTGGGTCGTCCCGAAGGCCAACTCCAGCACCATGTCTTCGGGGGCGTCAGGGTCGAATGACCTGGCCGGCACCACCTGGGTGGGAATGTCCAAGAAATGGTTGAAGTCGAAGGAGGCGCGCACCTGCGGCAAACCCGTGGCCAAGAGTTCTTTGACGTCGCGCTTGGCCACGTCCACGTCGATGCGTGCGCGCTGCATGGCGTAGGCCCGATCCGCGCCCAAGTCCTGGGCTTGCTTCAGGCTGAGGGTCAGTTGGGCCTGCGCGCCCACGGAGGTTCCGAGGATGCAGGCCACCGCCATCACGCTGCGATGAATGAGGGATGTCTTCATGAGGAAGTCAGTCGTTTCGTTTCGAGGTAGGCCACCCCTTCGGCACTGGCGATGCCGCGGATGTGGTAAGTGAAGAGCGCCTTGAAGTGTTCTGCGAGCGGGCGGGCCAGCGTGCTGTTCTCGGCTTGCCGCACCATGTCCTCCACCAAAGCGAGGTGCAAGTCCGCCACCGCATCCACGTTGAGGTCGGCACGGTACATGCCCTGTTCCATGCCACGGGTGACGTTGTGAACCACCACGCGGCGGATCATGTTGCGTCGGCGCGCATGGGTGGCTTCAAACAACTTGGGGTAATACTTCTTCAAATCAAAAAGCACCGTGGAATTGATGGCTGACAGCATCTTGTGCTTGTTCTCCATCTCCCGCAAGGCCAAATCGATGGCGTTCCCTTCGCCGTGCATGACCTCGTCCATTTGGGCTTCCAACCCGTCCAGGTGGCTGTGCAAGGCCTGAGACACCAAATCGCGCTTGTCCGTGAAGTACTTGTACAGGGTTTTCTTGCTGCAGGCAAGGTGCCCCGCCAGGTCGTCCATGCTCATTGCCTTGATGCCAAAACGCCCAAACAACTGGGTGCACCGGTTGCGCAGTTCAAGGCCCCGCGGGTCAATCGGCTTGGGGTCCATTGTGGCATGGTCTTGCGTCATGGGGGCGCAAAACTACGGCGCGATGCACGCACAGGAAACGAAAAAAGTGCAAAACGTTTCCAGAGTTTCCTTACGACAGGTCCAAATCCCAGCCTTCCACCAGGCCCGACAGGTCGTCGCGCCGAAACTTTGCCCCTCGGATGCGGTTCTCGTCCGGACGGATGCGCCATCCCGTGGCGGTTCGGAAATCCGCACCGGCCAATTTCGTTTGGCCAAACAATGCCCTGGTCAGATCCACGCCATCAAACGCCAACCCTTCGAGGTTCGCCCCAGTGAAATCCGCGCCTTCGAACACGCAGGCCTCAAACCGGGCGTCCCGCAAATCACCCCACTCGCTGTCACTCGGAAAACGCTGGTCGTAGGCCTCCATCGTCAATCAAGACAGGGCGCCAGACACGAGGTCGTCGTCCGCATGGTTGGCGCGCGTGACCTTCAAGCGTGGCTCCATCTCCATGGCGCGATCGATGGCCCACTGCGCGCCCTCGTTCCTCGCCCAGCTCCGGCGCGCGATGCCATTGTTGACATCCCAGTGGAGCATGGACCGCAGGCGGCGTTCGCTGTCTTCGCTTCCATCGATCAGCATCCCAAAGCCGCCGTTCATCACCTCACCCCATCCGACGCCACCGCCGTTGTGCAAGCTGATCCACGTGGCGCCGCGGAACCCGTCGCCGACGAAGTTTTGGACAGCCATGTCTGCGGTGAATGCGGAGCCGTCGTAGATGTTGGAGGTCTCGCGGTACGGGCTGTCGGTCCCACTCACGTCGTGGTGGTCGCGGCCAAGCACCACTGGGCCTTTCAAACGGCCATCTTTGATGGCGTCGTTGAAGGCCGATGCGATTTCCGCCCGGCCCTGGGCGTCTGCATACAAGATGCGGGCTTGGGAGCCCACCACCAGCTTGTTCGCCTTGGCCTCTCGAATCCAACGCAAGTTGTCCTGCATTTGCTGCTGGATGTCCGCAGGCGCCTCGGCCATCAAGCGCTCAAGCACGTCGGCGGCGATGCTGTCCGTGACGTCAAGGTCTGCCGAATCGCCGCTGCAGCACACCCAGCGGAACGGCCCAAATCCGTAGTCGAAGCACATGGGGCCCATGATGTCCTGGACGTACGACGGGTACTTGAAGCCCTCGCCTTCCGCGTCCATGATGTCCGCGCCGGCACGGCTTGCTTCCAGCAGGAAGGCGTTCCCGTAATCGAAGAAGTACGTGCCACGGGCGGTGTGCTTGTTGACCGCATCCGCGTGACGCTTCAGCGACGCCTTGACCAAGGCTTGGAACTGGGCGGGGTCTTCGGCCATCATTGCGTTGGCCGACTCGAAGTCAAGGCCCACTGGGTAATAGCCGCCAGCCCATGGGTTGTGGAGCGACGTTTGGTCTGAACCCATGTCCACGAGGATGCTTGCTTCGTCGAACTTCTCCCACACATCCACCACGTTGCCGAGGTAGGCGAAGGACTCGGCCCGCTTCGCAGCCACAGCTTCCTTGACGCGCGAAGCCAAATCCTCCAAGTCGGTGACCACGTGGTCCACCCATCCTTGCTCGTGCCGTTTGTATGCCGCCGCTGGGTTCACTTCCGCCGTGACAGACACGCAGCCCGCAATGTTGGCCGCCTTGGGTTGGGCGCCACTCATTCCGCCAAGTCCGGCGGTCACGAAGAGCTTGCCCGCCAACCCGTCGGTCGTGTCGGTGACGCCGCGTTTTCGATCGATCATCCGACCCGCATTCAACACGGTGATGGTGGTGCCGTGCACGATGCCCTGCGGGCCGATGTACATGTACGATCCCGCCGTCATTTGGCCATACTGGCTCACGCCAAGGGCGTTCATGCGCTCCCAATCGTCTGGCTTGCTGTAATTCGGAATGACCATGCCGTTGGTCACCACCACGCGGGGTGCTTCCTTGCTCGACGGGAACAAACCCATGGGATGACCCGAGTACATGACCAGTGTTTGGTCTTCCTCCATCTCGCTGAGGTACTTCATCGCGAGGCGGTACTGCGCCCAGTTTTGGAACACCGCGCCATTCCCCCCATAGGTGATGAGCTCCTCAGGGTGCTGGGCCACCGCGGGGTCCAGGTTGTTCTGGATCATCAGCATGACCGACGCGGCCTGCTTGCACTTGGCCGGGTACCAGTCAATCGGGTACGCCTTCATGTCGTGTCTCGGACGGAGGCGGTACATGTAAATGCGCCCGTAGGCCTTCAATTCTTGGGCAAACTCGGGGGCCAGCTCCGCGTGCTGCTCCTTCGGGAAGTAGCGAAGTGCGTTGCGCAACGCCAGGGCCTTCTCCTTGTCCGTCAAAATGTCTTTGCGAACCGGAGCGTGGCTCCACGCGTCGTTGCGCCCCACGGCAGGGGGCAAGGTGCTCGGCAGGCCTTCGCGGATGGCCGCCTGCAGGTCGGCAGCTTGGAATTCGGCGGGTTGGAGGTCGGCGGCTGTCATGGCTTGT
>CAZKGY010000003.1:0-22929 GCA_964552305.1 uncultured Comamonadaceae bacterium | reverse complement strand
TCTTGGCTCGAGAGTTTCTTGGCTGCATAAGCTTTGAGTTCGTCCGCCAATCCTCCACCTTGACGCGATTTGTTGATGAAGACGACCACGCCTCTGCCGTGGGCTTGAATGTGCTTCATCGCGGCATGAAGCTCCGGTCCCTTGCCGAAGTCTGTCACTTGGAAGATGTCTCCGACCATGCTTGAGGCGTGCATTCTGACTGGCACCGAATCCTGAGCGTCCCATTCGCCCATCACCAAGGCGAGGTGATCCACGTCGTTGGTGGTCTGACGGTAACTGATCGCCCTGAACGCCCCAAACTGAGTGTTCAATTCCACGTCGGCCGTGCGTTGAATCAGGCTTTCGTGTTCGAGGCGATAGGCAATCAAATCGGCAATGGATACCAATTTCATGCCGTGCTGCTCCGCGAGGACCTTTAGCTCGGGAAGCCTGGCCATGGTCCCATCTTCGTTCATGATTTCCACGATGACCCCCGCGGGCTCAAAACCAGCCAGACGTGAAAAATCTACAGCAGCCTCGGTGTGACCCGGTCGACGGAGGACACCCCCTGGTTTGGCCCGCAAGGGAAAAATGTGCCCCGGCTTGCCCAATTCACTGGGCTCCGTGGCAGGGTCAATCAATGCGTGGATCGTTTTCGAGCGATCCGACGCGGAAATTCCCGTGGTGCATCCATGGCCCATCAGATCCACCGACACCGTGAATGGCGTTTCGTACGCGGCGTTGTTGCTTGCCACCATCAATTCCAGGCCCAATTCGTCGCAACGGTTTTCCAGAAGAGGGGCGCAAATGAGGCCTCGCCCATGGGTCGCCATGAAGTTGATCACTTCGGGCGTAGCGTGCCTTGCAGCAATGAGGAAGTCGCCCTCGTTTTCGCGGTCTTCGTCATCCACCACGATGATGATTTCTCCCCGGCGAATGGCCTCGATGGCTTCTGGAATGGTGTTCAGCTGTGACATCGAGACAAAGGTACATGGATGACCATGGCTCGCAGGCAATTGACAGGCCTATCTTTGTTGCATGATTCGCCCCATTGTTGCGTACGGTGATCCGGTCCTGAAAAAAGAGGCCGAAGAAGTGCAGGAAGAATTTGACAACCTGTCAGGATTGATTGAGGACATGTGGGAAACCATGTACGAAGCAGATGGGGTGGGACTCGCCGCCCCTCAGATTGGACTGTCCCTTCGGTTGTTTGTGGCTGACGGTACACCTTTCGGCGAGGGAGAAGAAGGGGATGCGGGATGCAAGGATTTCAAGCGGGTGATGATCAACCCCGTGTTGTTTGATTTGTCCGAAGCCCAGTCCTCCATGGAAGAGGGGTGCCTCTCCATTCCAGGCGTGCGCGAGCCTGTCAGTCGCCCAGTCTCGATTGGGGTGGAATATTACGACGCGGACTGGAATTTGGTCGAGGAGCACCTGGATGGCCTCGCTGCCCGCATCGTCTTGCACGAATACGACCACTTGGATGGCATCATGATTCCCGATCATATCCCCGCCGCAAAGCGCATGTTGTTGCATGGCAAGTTGAGGGACATCGGCTTGGGAAAGGTGCCCGTGAGTTACCCCATGAAATACCCGAAAAAACGCCGTCGCTGAAGGGGGCGAGAATTGGGGCTTGAAAAGGCGAATTCTATGCCGCTTTCGTTGGGAAGGCTCAAAGGTGGTCAGTACTTTCGCGACACATTGAAAAGAACCATGTTGCAATTCCCTTCAGGCGTCCTCACGGGCCAACAAATCAGCGAGGTTTGGGCCCACGCCAAAGCCCATCGATACGCACTTCCTGCCGTCAACGTCATTGGCAGCAACAGTATCAATGCCGTGCTGGAAACGGCCAAATCGGTCAACGCCCCAGTCATCATTCAGTTCTCCAATGGAGGCGCCAAGTTCAATGCCGGGAAGTCGTTGTCCTTGGACGACCAGCAAGCCGCGGTGCTTGGTTCCGTCGCTGGGGCCCACCACGTGCGCACCTTGGCTGAGGCGTATGGCGTTCCGGTGATCTTGCACACCGACCACTGCGCGCGAAAGTTGCTGCCTTGGGTGGACGGCTTGCTTGACGCGGGAGAGGCCCATCACGCGGCCACAGGCAAACCTCTCTTCAGTTCTCACATGATTGACCTGAGCGAGGAAAGCTTGTCCGAAAATTTGGAAACGTGTGCTGCATACCTCAAGCGCATGGCGGCCATCGACATGCATCTCGAGATTGAATTGGGGGTGACCGGTGGAGAAGAGGATGGCGTCGACAACACAGACGTCGACAGCAGCAGGTTGTACACGCAGCCTGAAGAAGTGGCGGAAGCCTACAAGGTGCTGAGCGCCATTTCGCCCAACTTCACCATTGCGGCGGCCTTCGGCAACGTTCATGGCGTGTACAAGCCGGGCAACGTGGAGCTTCGTCCAGGCATTTTGAAAGATTGCCAAAACCACCTCGAGGCCACGGAAGGAACCGGGTCGCAGCCGGTGTCCTTTGTGTTCCACGGGGGAAGCGGTTCCTCGTTGGAAGAAATCCGTGAGGCCATCGGTTACGGCGTGGTGAAAATGAACATTGACACCGACATGCAATGGGCGTTTTTGAGTGGCGTACGCGATTACGTTCAGGCCAAATCGGAGTACCTGCAAGCGCAGATTGGCAACCCCGAAGGCGACGACGTTCCCAACAAAAAGCACTACGATCCGAGGGTTTGGCTTCGCAAGGGGGAAGAGGCTTTTGTCGCCCGTCTGAAACAGGCTTTCGAGGACCTCAACGCCATTGGGAGCAATGGCAAATCCTGAAGGAAAGGTCCCCTGGCGTCCGTTCCGGTTGGATGAATCGGAGGCCCAGCGCCGCTTGCTCGCGTTGAAGGGAGCCAAGCAAGGGCTTGACGTTCGAAAGGCATTTGCAGAGGATTCAGCCCGGGCTGAGGACCTTTGTTGGGAGTTGCCAGGCTTGCTGGTTGATGCTTCCAAGCAACGCTGGGACAGCGAGGTGGTCGACGCGTTGTGTGAATTGGCGAAGGAGGCGGATTTGGTCGGAGCGACCAAGGATTTGTTTGGAGGTGTTCGGCTGAACGCAACCGAACACCGTGCGGTCTTGCACATGGCCATGCGTGGTGATGCCCAGGACCAGTTTGCAGTGGACGGCCAGGACGTGATGCCAGAAGTGCTAGACGTTCGGAAGCGCATGTTGGCGTTCGTGGATGAAATCCTCCATGACAGGCACATCACCGATGTGGTAAACATCGGCATCGGTGGGTCCGACTTGGGGCCAGCCATGGCAGTGAGGGCACTGAGAAGGTTTCGTCAGGGACCGGCGTGCCATTTTGTGAGCAACGTCGACGGGGCGCACGTGGAGTCGGTGTTGTCGAACTTGAATCCAGCAACCACCTTGGTGGTCGTTGTGAGCAAAACGTTCACCACGCAAGAAACGATGGCCAACGCAGCCATTGCCAAGGCATGGTTGGAGGAGGCTGGGGTGGAGCTGACGAGGCATGTGGCCGCAGTGAGCACCAACCTGCAAGCCACCACAGCCTTCGGGGTGTCCTCGAACAGGACTTTTGGATTTGCGGATTGGGTTGGCGGTCGTTACTCGATGTGGGGGCCGGTGGGTCTGTCCATCGCTTTGTCCATTGGGTCTGATGCTTTCCTGGAATTTTTGGACGGCGCCCGAAGCGTCGACAAGCACGTCCAGGAGGCTCCAGTTGAGGCAAACATTCCCATGCAGCTTGCCCTGTTGGGGCATTGGAACCAGCAAATTCTGGGCTTTGGGTCCCATGCTGTCATTCCTTACGCCGAGGATTTGGGAAGGCTTCCAGCTTACCTCCAACAGGCGGACATGGAAAGCAATGGCAAAAGTGTGGGCCGAGACGGCTTGCCTGTGGCGTGGTCCACAGGCACAGTGGTTTGGGGAGAGGCAGGCACAAACAGCCAGCATGCGTTTTTTCAGTTGTTGCACCAGGGAACCGAAATCCACCCTGTGGATTTTGTGGCGTTCGTCGATCCCACAAGCGACCACGCAGGCATGCATCAAATGCTCTTGTCCAATGCACTCGCGCAGGCCAAGGCTTTGTTGATGGGACGTCAAGCCTCGCCAGATGAGCCTCATCGTCACTTTGAGGGAAACCGCCCTTCCACCTTTTTCTTGTTCGAAGCCTTGTCACCCCGTGCACTTGGTCAACTGGTTGCCCTTCATGAACACAGGATTTTCTACCAAGGAGTGCTCTGGGGCATCCACTCGTTCGATCAATGGGGGGTGGAGTTGGGCAAAGTGATGGCGAACGAGTTGTTGCCAGAAATTCAAGGACGCAGTGCTGGTGCAACGCATGATGCCTCCACTTTTCGGCTGTTGTCTCGGATTTGTCGTTGAATCAGGGTTGCGTTTGGCTTGGTTTTTTCTTAGATTAGTAGACTAGGGCGCCCGACAGAAGGCGCTGATTTGTCGACAAAACATTTCAAAAGAACAGGCGTTTTTTGCCATTTACAACCCATGAAGCACTTATTCACCCTCGCACTGACGGCGTTGTTCTCGACGCTGGCCATGGCCGATTTTGTCGGCATGGAATACGAGGCCGTTGCCGAGACGGCCAATGGTACGACGTACCGTGTGTACGCCACGTTTGACAACCCGACTGACGAGCTTGTCGCGGTATACGCCTTGGAAACTGCCCCCATGATTGTGGGTGTCTCTTCGTCGTTCTACCAAGACCCCGTTGGCGCGGTGCTTGCTCAGAACATCAATCCATTGTTTTTTGCCTCATTCCCTACGTTGCAACACGACAGCTGGTTCACGATTGGGTCGGAAGATTCCAATGGGACAAGTGACGTCCAACAAGTGGGCATGGACCAGTATTTCGAGGCTTTCGAAGCGGGAGGAGGATTCACGATTGACACCTTCATCGGTGGTTCGTGGTTCCTGTTGCCCAACCAAAGCGCTGACGCAGAAGCCGGCGCAGACGGTCGCGTCCTCGTCGGTCAGTTCACCACCGAGGGTGTCGTGAACCTGACCATGAACTTCCAGTGGGACAATGAGGCCTCCGATACCTTCAACGCCGAAGGCGTGTCTCTCACCTTCCCAGAAGTGCCTGTTCCCGGTTGCACCAACCCTGCGGCGGACAACTACAACGCAGCAGCCAACGAAGACGACGGTTCATGCACTTACGGAAACGGATTGTGCACGGGATTGTCGTACGACCTCGTGGCCGCGGACCCATTGGGCTCGGGCGAAAGCACCTACCGCATTTACGCCAACTTCACGTCGGCTGACGTGGAGGTGACTGCCATGTACGGCACCGATACAGAGGTTTGGAGCTTGGCAGGCACGCAAGGGTTTTACCAAGATGCCCTTGGTTCTGACTTTGGGGGGCAAGTGAACCCCTTGTTCTTCGGTGCCTTCCCGACGCTTGAATACGACACCTGGTGGACCATCGGCGCGCAGCCAGGGGATGCAGATGGCTTGAACTCTGCCTTCGACCAAGCGCTTACTTCGTTCGCCGATTGGAACAGTGGAGGGGATTTTGTGGTCAACACCTTCATTGGAGGCTCCATTTTTGTGGTCCCCGGTGCCAACGGACAGGGCAACCCAGTCAACGGTCGCGTGTTGTTGGGTCAGGTGACAACCTCAGGCGTGACAGACGCCGTCATCAACTTGCAGGTGCGCGACGCCAACCAAGAATCGTTCTATGCCTCTGGCATGACTTTGACGTTCCCTGTGGCAGGCGCGGGATGCAACAACCCCGATGCTTGCAACTTTGACGCCAACGCGGAAGGCGATGCGGACTGCGTGTTCCCAGAAGAATTCTACACATGCGACGGTTGCATCAACGACAGCGACGGCGACGGCGTGTGCGACGAATTGGAAGTGTTGGGTTGCACGGACAACATGGCTTGCAACTTTGACATCAACGCCACCGAAGAAGATGGTTCTTGCGCCATGCTCGACCTCTGTGGCGTCTGCGGTGGAGACAACAGCACGTGTTCGGGCTGCACCAACCCCGCGGCAGACAACTACGACGCTTCAGCGATCGTGGATGACGGCTCTTGCATCATCAGCGGTTGCACCAACCCCGCGGCGGACAACTACAATGCGGAAGCGAACAACGACGACGGCTCCTGCATCATCAGCGGTTGCACCAACCCCGCGGCGGACAACTACGACCCAGAAGCCAACAACGACGACGGTTCTTGCATCATCAGTGGTTGCACCAACCCCGCGGCAGACAACTACAACGCTGAAGCGAACAACGACGACGGCTCCTGCATCATCAGCGGTTGCACCAACCCCGCTGCGGAGAACTACAACCCCGAAGCGAACAACGACGACGGCTCATGCGTCGCCACCGGGTGCACGTACCCTGGTGCGGACAACTACGACGCGGTGAACACGGCGGAAGACGGCTCTTGCATCTTCTCAGGATGCACGGATGCCACGGCTGAAAACTACATCCCTTACGCCAACAACGACGATGGCTCATGCGTGTTCGAGCCCTGTGGTACAGGCGGTGGCGACTGCCCATTTGATTCGAACGGCGACGGAGAAATTGGTTCTGCCGACTTGCTCGACTTCCTGGTGCAATTCGGCCAGACTTGCTCCGGCAACTGATCCCGCAGCGACAAAACGACAAAAGCGCTGGTCCACCTCGGGCCGGCGCTTTTTTTTGGCCAAGTCCAGGCATGGCACTTAGTGTATATTGCACACGAACACGACCAAGTGGTCAGTCATCACACCAAGACGACGACGATGAAACAGCGGAAATTGGGGTTCTGGGAAATCTGGAACATGAGCTTTGGATTTTTAGGCATCCAATTCGGTTTTGCCCTGCAAGGAGGCAACATGTCGCGCATCTTCCAAACCCTGGGCGCGAGCAAGGATGAAATTCCCATGCTTTGGATCGCCGCACCTCTGACGGGCCTGATTGTTCAACCCATCATTGGGTACTTGAGTGACCACACGTGGCATCCGCGGTGGGGAAGGCGTCGTCCGTTCTTTTTGATCGGGGCAGTTTTGAGTTCCTTGGCCTTGTTCTTTGTGCCTTACAGCAGCGAGTTGTGGATGGCCGCTGGCTTTTTGTGGGTGTTGGATGCGAGCATCAACGTGAGCATGGAACCGTTTCGGGCATTGGTTGCAGACAAGTTGCCAGAAGAGCAAAGAAGCTACGGGTTTGTGTTGCAAACGCTCATCATTGGCATCGGCACTTGGATCGCGTCGAATTTGCCCTGGTTCGTCACCCAGTTGGGGGTCTCCAACGAAGCTGGAGCAGGAGAATTGCCAGACAGCGTGTTCGTGTCCTTTGCCATCGGGGCATTCGTGTTCATGGCAAGCATTTTGGTCACGGTTTTCACCACCACTGAGGACCCGCCTGAAGCGTTGTCGTCGGATGGCGAGGGGCAGGGGCAGGGGCAATCTGGGCTGGCTGAAATTGTCTCTTTCGTGGCGAACATGCCTCCAGTGATGGCCAAGCTCGGGTTGGTCCAATTTTTCAGTTGGTTCGCGTTTTTCACCATGTGGTCCTTCGCCACGCCAGCCCTTACAGAGGCCGTGTTTGCCGCGCCCATCCCAGAAGCAGGTGCGATGGATTACGATTCGAAGCGACAGGCGTACGAAGTGGCGGCGAATTCTGTATCCAGTGCCATGGGGGTCTACGGATTGAGCAGCATGGCGTTCGCGTTGCTTCTGTCCATTTGGACTTCGCGAAGGTCGCTTGATCGCCGTTGGACGCACCTGGTGAGTTTGGCCATTGGTGGATTGGGCTTCGTGTCCATGACTTGGTGGTCGACAGAGACAGCAGCGTGGTTGAACTTCAGCTTTGCATGCGTGGGCGTGGCTTGGGGGAGCATCTTGAGCATGCCTTATGCCATGCTTTCAGGGGCGGTGCCTGCCCAAAAGATGGGCGTCGGCATGGGGGTCTTCAACATGTTCATCGTGTTGCCTCAGATCCTGGCGGCTTTGGGCGGCATCGTCTGGTTGAACGACCTGTTTTTTCATGGTGAGGTGGTCCAAACAATGGTCCTTGCGGGCATGAGTCTCTTCGTGGCTGCGGGGTGCAATTTGACGCTGCGGGCGGCGGAAGCGTGATTGGAGGGTAAAAGCCTTGGGTTGAGGATGCACTCTCCCCAAACGACGTCCCATTGACGTGATTGGGTTATGTTTTTCGGGTTGCAACCAACCACGATGGGCATGTGTGAACAAATCGAGGGAGTGTTCTTTTGACACTTCTTTGGGGTTTTCTTAACTTTACAACTGAGGAAAATGTATCCTCATCTGCAATAAGCGGTGATTCGTCGAAACGAAAAACCCCTCTCTTTTACTTCAACACATGCGATTTTCTCTTTTGATTTTGTCTGCGTTGTTCGGCTTGGGATTGAATGCCCAAACGACCTTCAACGTGGACATGTCGTGCGCCCCTGAAGGGTTCACTGACGTATTTGTCACGGGCCCATGGTGTGGGTGGTGTGCCAACGATGTTTACAACACCATGACGGACGATGACGGCGACGGCATCTACACGGTGGCAGTCACCATTGAGGGCGTGGCCCTCGGAGATTTGGTGGAATACAAGTACGCCATCAACGGTTTCGACGACCAAGAAAACTTGGTGAATGACATGGTGGACGGAGCGACCTGCGCTCCTATCACGGATTACTCAGGCTATGCCAACCGTCAAATCCCGGCTGGTGACACCGCCAACGATTCGTACGGGACATGCGACGGCACTTGCAACGATGCACCGGCTGCCGCTGAAGTTGATGTCACCTTCCAAGTGGATATGAGCCAGTACACTGGTACTTATGGTTCCGTGAACATCAATGGTTCATTCAACGGCTGGTGCGGAGGATGTGCCGCCATGACGGATGGCGACGCAGACGGGATTTTTGACATCACCATTCCTTTGAGCCTCGGTACCTACGAGTACAAATTCACCCTGGATGGATGGACAGCACAAGAAGAATTCACCGAAGGAGATGCTTGCACCTCCACAATTGACGGATACACCAATCGCACGGTAGAAATCACTGGTGCCACAGTGTTGGATGCTGTGTGTTACAACAGCTGCGATGCCTGTGACGGAGATGGTGGAGGCGACAATGGAGGCGGTACGTCTGAAATGGGTGTGACCTTCAATGTGGACATGTCATGTGCGCCTGCATTCGACAACGTGTTTGTCACGGGGCCATGGTGTGGTTGGTGCGCCAACGACGTGTACAACACCATGACCGACGACGATGGCGACGGCATCTACAGCGTGACTGTTCCTGATTTGGTCGGTTCGGTTGAGTACAAATACGCCATCAACGGGTTCGCGGATCAGGAGAACCTCATCAACGACATGGTGGACGGGGCTTCTTGCGCACCTGTCACCGACTTCGCGGGTTACGCCAACCGTCAGATTGACGCAGGCTCTGTGGCCAACGATTATTACGGCACGTGCGACGGAACCTGCAATGATGCGGCGCCTGTCTTGGTGACTTTCCAAGTAAACATGGCGGAACAGACAACCAACCCCATTGGCGTGTTCATTGCGGGCAACTTCCAAGGCTGGTCCGCTGGAGCAACGGCCATGACGGACGATGACGGTGACGACATTTGGGAATACACCGCCAGTATCTCGGCGGGAGAAGCCGTGGAATACAAGTTCATCAACGGACCCAACTGGGGATTGGACGAGTCCATTCCCGTGGCATGCGCGGTGAACGGCAACCGTGGCTACACGGTGGGAACAGAGGATGCCATCCTTGATGCGGTTTGTTTTGGTGCATGCACGCCATGTGGTGACGCACTCCCAACTGAGGAGGTGACCTTCACGGTGTTGACCGACAACATCACCGTGGCTGCGGACGGCATGTACCTCGCCGGTGCCATGAATGGATGGAGCGGTGAAGCCATGAACGACAACGGCGACGGTTCCTGGAGCCTTACCAAGTCCTTGGAGGCGGCCACGTACGAATTCAAGTTCCAGAATGGCCTTGATGGCTGGGAAGAACTCGACTGTGGTGGCAACCGTTCGGTGGAAGCTGTGCTCGGCGCACCAGTGTCTTACCAGGGATGCTTTGCCCAGTGCTCAGACGTGTGCTCCGTCGATCCTGATGCAGCCGACGTGACCTTCCAAGTGGATGCTTCTCAAATTGCGGTGTCTGCCGACGGCATGTACCTCATGGGCTCCTTCACTGAGCCTGCTTGGCAGCTCGGAGCCATCGCGATGAACGACGACGATGGAGACAACGTGTGGACGGCCTCGGTGACCGTGGACGGCCCAGCGGCCTTCCAGTACAAGTTCAACAACGGTTTGACCACGTCCATCGACGGATTGCCTGACTACAGTGGCGAAGAGAATGCAGACTTCCTCGCAGGAGGATGCGGTGTGGACAATGGCATTGGTGGTTCAAACCGCTTGCACGATCGTTCTGGCTTGGCCGAAACCCTCGACGTGGTCTGCTTCAATAGCTGCGAAGCGTGCGTGGCTGCTCCAGCTGTGTTGGTTGCGACCGTGGACCTTTGTGGTGCGTCTGCCGACACCGTCCGATTGACGGGTCCATTCTGGGGCTGGGACCCCATTGGAGGCCCCATTGCAACCGACAATGGCAACGGTACTTGGTCTGTGACGTTTGATCCAGCACCGACCGACAACATGGAGTACCTCTGGATCGTCGACGGCGTCCAGGAAAACCTCATCCAAGCCATGGTCGATGGTGGTGCTTGCGCGCCCGTCACGGATTACGCAAACTACGCCAACCGCCTCTGGGAAGTCGGTGGAGACAACCCCGCTGACGTGTACAACTCTTGCGGTGCATGCGACGGAACGGGTGGAGGTGCCACCACGTTCAACGTGGACATGAGCTGCGTGGATGCAGTGGGAGCCACCGTGAATGGCGCGACAACCTTTACGGAGGTGTTCGTGACTGGACCATGGTGCGGCTGGTGCGCTGCAGATGGGTACAACGTGTTGACCGACGAAGACGGAGACGGCATCTACAGCGTGGAAGTGTCTGGCTTGACCGGCACCGTGGAATACAAGTACGGCATTGACGGATTCGCGGACCAGGAACAACTGGTGGACGACATGTCCAACGGAGCGTCTTGCGCGCCTGTGACGGACTTTTCCGGCTACGCCAACCGTCAGGTTGAGGCCGGTGGAAGCGCCAACGACACCTTCGGTAGCTGCACCGCGTGCGCCGACCAAGTGGAGCCTGCCAATGTCACCTTCAAGGTGGACATGAACCAATACGACGAAGCGTACGCCTACGGTGGCGTCTTCATCAATGGCAGCTTCAACGGATGGTGCGGAGAGTGCAACCCCATGGACGACGCGGACGGCGATGGTGTGTGGGAGTTGACGTTGTCTTTGAACCCAGGCACCATTGAGTACAAATTCACCCTCGACGGCTGGAACTACCAAGAGGAATTGGCTGGCATTGAAGGCATCGAGGCTTGCACGTCTTTGATTGACGAATACACCAACCGTTCGTTGACGTTCGAGGCGGACGTGACGTTGGAGGCCGTTTGCTGGGAGTCTTGCTCTGCTTGCGAGGCCGTGGCTGATGTGGAAGGTTGCACGGATCCATTCTACGTGGAATTCGATCCTTACGCCAACATCGACAACGGATCGTGCACCAACCTCGTGGTCATGGGTTGCACATACGAGGCTGCGTCCAACTACGAGCCGACGGCAAACACGGACAACGGTTCTTGCCTCTTTGATGGCGTGAACGATTGCCCAGCCGACTTGGATGGCGATGGCACTGCGGCGACCGCAGACTTGCTGTTGTTCCTTTCAAGCTTTGGTTTGACTTGCCTTGACTAAGCTGTCAAGGACCCATTGAGAAGGGGAAGGACCACGGTCCTTCCCCTTTTTTGTGCCCAAAGGGCTAAGGCCAACGCAAGACTTCGAGATATCTTTGTGGGATGGAACCCCTGGTAACCACCACGCTGCCCACGCGGCATGGGGCGTTTGAATTGACGGCCTACGACAGCGGCAAACCCGAACAACCTCACTTGTTTTTGAAGTCTGGCGCTCCCTGCGAGGTGCCGTTGGTTCGCATTCACTCGGAGTGTTGGACAGGCGATGTGGTGGGGTCACTCAAGTGCGATTGCGGCCCTCAGTTGGAATCGTCGCTGGAACAAATTGCAGCACACGGGGGAGCGGTCATCTACCTCCGGCAAGAAGGCAGGGGAATCGGATTGGTGGAGAAAATGAAGGCGTACAACCTGCAGGCCAAGGGCATGGACACGTATGAGGCGAACGAAGCGTTGGGACACCAATCCGACTATCGGCGTTTTGACGAAGCTGTGGCGATGCTAAGGGCCCACGGTTGGACAACCATCAAGCTGATGACAAACAACCCTGAGAAGCTCGATGCGCTCCAAGAATCAGGCATTGACGTGGTTGAAGTGCACCCAATCATGGTGGACTCTGTGCCTGAAAACCAAGCCTACATGGAAGCCAAGCGCAACAAGGCAGGGCACGGCCTCCTTACGCCCAAAAAGCGGTAAGGCCTTACATGGAGATGGCGTGCATCCATTCCATGCAAACGATGGCGCCCACAGTACCAACTGCATAACCCAGCACTGCCAGCAACACACCCACGGGTGCCAGGGCAGGGGAAAAGGCACTGGCCACGATAGGTGCGGATGCCGCCCCGCCAACGTTGGCTTGAGACCCAACGGCCACGAAGAAGAAGGGGGCGCGGATGATTTTGGCCACCACCAGGAGAACCACGATGTGAACCATCATCCAAAGCAACCCAATGGACACGGCGGAACCATAGCTGCTCCAGTTGTCGATCAAACTGACGATGTCCATCTTCATGCCAATCGTTGCCACCAGCACATACAAAAACACCGATCCCACCTTGGATGCACCAGCTCCTTCGTAGTGTTTGGCAGGGGTGAAGCTCAATCCAATGCCAATGGCTGTCGCCATCACCACCAACCAAAAGAAACCTTTGGTGATGGAAGAGATGTAAATCATGGCGGAATCGGGGTTGGCTTCCATGACGCCGTCCAGCCAAGAAGAGAAGAACACTGAGGCGTTGTCGGCAACCAGGTGCGACACAGCGACTCCGCCGAACGCGATGGCCATGATGACCATCAGGTCCGTGAACGACGCCATTCGCGCCGATTCGGCTTGAATGCGCTCCACGTTGGCCTGCAGCTCATCCACGGCGGTGGCGTCGGCGTTCAACCAGCGGTCAATTTTGGTCCGAATGCCAGCGCCAAAGAGCAAGAAGGGCATCCAAAGGTTCGCCACAAATACGTCGACAATCAGCATCACGGAAAACTGGCTGTCCAGCGTTTCGGAGATTTCCTTCAAGGCTGCTTGGTTGGCACCTCCGCCAATCCAACTCCCAGCCACCGTGCTCAATCCGCGCCAAAAGGCGTCAGGGGCGTCCCCACCCAACACGTTGGGGTCGAAGTGTCCCATGATCCAAAGCGCTAGCGGCCCGCCCATGACGATGCCAAGGGTTGCCGCGAAAAACATCACGATGGCTTTGGGTCCGAGGTTGTAGATGCCTTTGAGGTCAATGGACAAGCAGAGCAAAATCAAGCTTGCCGGCAACAAATAACGAGACGCCACGAAGTACAAGGAACTGGATTCCCCGTTGACGATGCCCAGTGAATTCAGCAAAGCCGGGATGAAGTAGCACATGAGCAGGGCGGGCACAAACGTGTAAAACTTCTTGAAACGCGGCAACGAATGGGTGTAGAAGACAAGGCCCAACGCGGTGGCCAAGAGCCCCAAGGTGACGGCGTCGTTGGTGATGGGAAACAGGGAGGCTAGCATGTCGCAAGGTTTTTGCAAAAATGCCGCAAAAAAGACAAGACAAAAAAACGGCCCGCGCAATGCGCAGACCGTCCTCTTCAATTGGTTCCTGGCAGAACCGAACCCTATCACCAGACCATCAATGGGATGCTGCCGAATGGAGTGGAAGAACCCACCTGGATGAAATAGGTGCCTTGGGTGACGGATTCGCGGATGGGGTATCCAACGACTCCTGGATTGGTGACAATTCCTGTGCCTTCCCACGCCACGCGCCCATCACTGGCAATCACACGAATCACCGTTTGTTCGTTGGGCAAACCGCTCAGGTAAACCATGGCGTGGTCTGCGTTCATTGGGTTGGGGAACAGCGACAGGTTGGGCATCGCATCGATGCTTCCAACAGACACCGTGTTGCCGTCGCAATCGTACCCTTCTGCGGGGTACTCGCAGGAGCCATCGTCTTCCTCTGCCTCGGCATTGTAGTTGCACGCCGTGTCGTCCATGCACCCTGCGATTGCCACTTCGTCGCAAATGCCGTCGCCGTCTGCGTCGTTCAAGCAGTTCCCGTCACAGTCGAACATGGGCTCGGGGTATTCGCAAGCACCGTCGTCGGTGGCAGCGTCGTCGTAGTTGCATGCGTCCACGTCTGTGCAACCCACAACCTCGAATTCGTCGCACACGCCATCGCCATCCTCGTCGTTGATGCACGCGCCATTGCAGTCCAAGTAGGTCGCTGCATAAGAGCAGTCCCCCTCGTCGGTGGCGTTGGCGTCGTAGTTGCAAGCAGCTTCGTCGGTGCAGCCCACAGTCTCCAATTCGTCGCATACGCCATCGCCGTCCGTGTCGTTCAAGCAGTTGCCATTGCAGTCGTGGTGAGTCTCGGCGTAAATGCATCCTCCCGTATCGGTGTTGGCGATGGGGTTGAAGTTGCAGGCCTCAGCATCCATGCACCCTTCCAAGGAGAAGGAGCAGGACCCGTCGTCGTCCGTTGCCAGCGGGTCGTAGTTCTGCGCGGCCAAAGCAGTGCAACCTGGAATTTCCAGCTGGTCGCACACGCCATCGCCGTCTTCGTCGTCGATGCAGTTGCCCGCACAATCGTAGTGTTCTGACGCATAGATGCAAGCTTCCTCGTCGGTGGCATTGGCCACAAAGTTGCACGCACCCGAGTCTGAGCAGCCAGCGACTTCCAATTCGTCGCACACGCCGTCGCCATCCGCGTCGTTGTTGCAAGCACCTTGACAGTCGTAGTGGTCTGGTGCGTACTCGCAGTTGCCCGCGTCGGTCGCCGCTGGGTCGTAGTTGCATGCCTGGCTGTTGGTGCAACCCACAATTTCCAATTCGTCGCACACGCCGTCCTCGTCCGCGTCGTTGATGCAGTTGTCTTGGCAGTCGTGATGGGCTTCCGCATAGTCGCAAGTCCCCGCGTCGGTGGCGTCAGGGTTGTAGTTGCAAGCGCTGGCGTCCGTGCACCCGGCAACTTCCAATTCGTTGCAAATGCCGTCACCATCTGTGTCGTTGATGCAGGAACCTGCACAGTTCAGGTACGTTTCGGCAGGGAATTCGCAGCTGTTGTCGTCGTCCGTGGCCGAAGGGTTGTAGTTGCAGGCGTTGGCGGCCGTGCATCCTTCCGTTTCGTTGGCGTCGCACACGCCGTCGCCGTCGGCGTCGTCAATGCAGTTGCCTTCGCAATCCAACAAACCCTCAGGGTAGGTGCAGTTGCCACCATCCATGATGGCCTGAGAGTTGAAGTTGCAAGCATCGATGTCCAAGCATCCAGCGATCTCGGCATCGTCGCACATGCCATTGCCGTTGGCGTCGATGCATCCTGCTGTCTCAGCCACGGTGGCACAAATCTCGAACGAGATCTCGCTGCCAAATTCGTTTTCGTCTTCGGTGATTTCGGCAATCACGTCGCCTGCGCCATTGGTCAGGACCATGCTTCCGCCGAATTTCATGCCATCGCCACCTGCGTCAAAAAACGTCAGGGTGTAACATCCGGTGGTCATGCAACCCTCGTAGATGTAATCGTTGATGCCGGCGGAGTAGTCGTTTTCGCTCCACACCACGTCCCCTGACTCGTCGACCAACGTCCATGACGTTTCGGAGGCGAAGAAACCTGTGGTCAGGTTCAATGTCCAGTAGTCTGATTCCACCAATTCCATGGGGTGCATCAAGGTGTCGTTCTCTGGGAATTCATCGTTGCCACCTCCCAATTGCTTGACCACAACCTCCAATTCATTGGTGCCGGTGGTGAATGCCAACTCAGGCAAGCTGACGTTGATGCTTTCTCCAGCCTGAATGCTCTCGTTGAAGGTGTTTTGGAAGCGGGTTCCGCCATTCAGCATGTAGCTCAACTGGAAACCGCTGGCCGGCAAAATGCCTTGGTTCAGGACTTGGATGGAAGGGCTTGCGGAGGGTTGGCAGGTGGTCTCGCCGGGAGAATTGACGGCCTTGACAACCAAGTCCTCGTCCACGACGGGCATTGCACCCAAGCTTTCAGTCAACGATTTGCGTGCGCCCTCCAAGCTAGCCCTCATGCGGTCCCTTTGCCCAGCAGTGAACATGTTTCTGCAAGATTGGCCTGTGTAATCCATGTAGTTTTGGACCAAGGCGTCGTCGCAAGTTGGTTCGTCGCAGAATCGGTTCAGCGTGGTAGGTGGGGTGTCGCACACCTGGTCCCCGTTTAATGAGCAGTTGGCTTCGTCCCCGCAGCTGGTGGTGTTTTCGAAGGTGTGCAACAAACTCAAGTGGTGTCCCACTTCGTGCGTCGTGGTGCGGTTGATGTACCCGGGCTTCAAGTTGCCCACTGTGCCGAACGTGTCAAACCGCTGGACGACCCCGTCCAAAATGGGGTTGAACGTGCGGAAGGGGTATGCGTACCCATTGACGCCGTTGCCGCCATTGATTTTGTGCACAATGTAGAAGTTGATGTAGTCGTCGCGGTCCCAAGCAACAGGGGTTTTGACGTCCAATTCGGGGGCGCCTGGCTGGGATGAATCGGAAGCCACTCCGTCGTTGGCGTATCCATCGATGCCGCTGGCGTTCATGCGCGTGATGCCGTTGGTGGGGTTGCCGTCTGGATCGCGTTTCGCGAGCTCAAATTGGATGAAGGTGTCCACACCGTCGCCTTCGCCGTTCGTGCCAACCATGCGACGGTAGTCTTGGTTCAAGGCTTCAATGGCCGAGACGATTTGTTCGTCAGAAATGTTTTCGTCCACGCCCACCTCAGAACCCAAGTGCAAGACGTGCACCACCACGGGGATGGTGTGCACTTCCAAGTTTCCGCGTTGTTGGGCCTGTTCGGCTTGCAAACGACGCAAGGCTTCTTGCACGGCGGCAAACGAACGTGCGTCTTCAGGAGAGTTGACCAAGAGGGCGTCCATGGCGTGGCTGGAAGCACACTGGTGCACGTCCGTTTGGGCAAATGTCCCGAAGAAGGTGAAGAACAAAAGGGCGAGGGTGGCGAAATGGCGCATGATGAATGGGTTTTTGATTGTGATGCGCTTCATTACGGCCTTCCGTGGTCTGGGGTTACGTTGGGGCACAAAAAAACCCAGGTGCCCTTGAGTACCTGGGTTTTTTCGCGGACGGAGACCTTGTCAGTCCTTGGCGTTCACCTTGATGAGCTCCACCTCAAACACCAACGTGGCGTACGGTGGAATCTTGCCTCCTGGCTGGGGGCGCGCGCCGTAGGCAAGGTCCTGGGGGATGAAGAAGGTGGTTTTGCCGCCTTCTTTCATGTACTGAAGCCCTTCGGTCCAGCCCTTGATCACGCCGTTGAGCGGGAAGGAGATGGGTTCTCCACGCCCGTAGCTGCTGTCGAATTCTTCGCCAGACAACAACGTACCTCGGTAGTGCACAGTGACTTCGTCGTTCGCGTCAGGCGATGCACCATCGCCCATTGTTTCGTGCCGGTATTGAAGCCCGGAATCGGTGGTCACGACGCCCTCTTTGGTGCCGTTCTCCGCAAGGTATGCTTGCCCTTCTTCCAAGGTGCGTTTGCCTTGCTCTTCCTTGGCCTTCATCATGTGCTCGCGGACAATGGCGTCAGCTTGTTGGGGAGTCAAGGTGGCTGTGCCGGAGAGGGCGGCCTCAAATCCAGTTTTCAGAGACTCACCATTGACAGCGTTGAGGCCTTCGTTGGAGAGGTTGGTGGCAAAAAGAACGCCAAGGGCGTAGGAAACAGAATCCATGTGGGAGGGTTGGTTGTTGCCCCGTTGTGCGAGGGCATGAAGTGTAAAGAGGCTCAAGCCGAGGAAGGCGATTCCACGTCTCAAAGCAAAAGTTGAATGACTCATGCCTGCGAAGTTCGGGTGAAAACGAGTTTCAAGCCTTCGCTTTGTTCAGAAGAAAATCGGTAGCCCAGTCCATCGAAGGACTTCAAGGCGTCCGGGTTCACAATGCCCTGAAGGAGGACGTGTCTGGCCATCGCCCCACGCGCGGTTTTCGCAAACGAGGAAATTGACTTCAATGCACCCCCTTTGTTTTCGAGGAATTTGCATTCCACTACGGGGCAAAGGTCAAACCCATGCAGTGCGACATCCCCGTACTCCGCGCTCGCCAAATTCAAGACGAACGCGTGCTTGCCTTGAACGACCTCACTGGCGAGCATGACCGGGAGCTTGGTCTTCCAAAGCGATGCCATGGTCCGATGCGCCGCGTCAGGGGACCAGTTTTGGCCCATTTCGAGCCGCACAGGGGCAAACGCATCGAGGGGCTTCAGCATGCCATACAACCCGTGAAGGATGCGAAGCCTTGTTTGCGCGGCGTCGACCCCCGAACCATCGAAGCTTCCCATGTCCAAGGACTTGAAGGCGTCCCCTTGAAAGGTCCAGCCTGCGGCGTGGTTGGAAGCCGGTGTCCATTGCTCGTGCCAGAGGGCAACTTTGGCGGCCAAGGTGGGGCTGACCTTCATGGCCTCTTGAATGCGAGACGGGGACCACAGTCGGAGGGCATTCATGGTGTCGATTGCATCCTGCAAACCCGTAGGAACGGTCAGCGCCCGTTCACCAAGAGGACTCGGCTTGGGATTGAGCGTTTTGGAAGGGGATAGCAAAACGAGCATGGACGCAAAGTTGGGCCAAGAAGGGCCTATCTTCACGGACGTCATGAAAAATCCAATTCCTTTGGGCCTTGTGTGGGCCGTTGTTCTTTCGATGCTTGCGTCGACACGTGTGAGTGCCCAATTTCCCTGTTCTGGCGATTCTTTGGCGCTTCAGGTGGCAGTGACCACCGACGCATGGGGCTACGAGGCCTACTGGGAGCTGTTGCCGTTGAATGGGGCTTGCGGTTCCGACGAAGCCATGCTTTGGGGCGGCAATCCCGACGTGGGATGCGCGGACGGCGTGCCTGGCTTGCCTGCAGAGGTCTACGGGAACAACGGCGTGTTCGTGTCCGAGGTGGCGTGCGTGGCTGCAGGAGACAGCCTGACGTTGTTTCACCGGGACAGTTACGGGGATGGCGGGACGGATTTCATCGTCCTTGTTGGGGGCATCGAACTTGGCGTGTATGACGGCACGGGCGGGGGCAACGAATGGACGTTTGCGGCCATGGCCCCTGAAGTGGTGCTGGCCGATGCCCCATGCTTCGCACCGACCATTGAGGCAGACGGGGAACATTGGATTGGTTCCAACGTCGATGCCACAGCGTCCGCCTTGGAAGTTGGACCTCCAGGCTTGGGTTGTGGAACCTTTGGAGGATGGTGCGAAGGAGGCTTGTCCAACACGGTTTGGCTTGCCTGGGAGGTGCCTGCCAATGGAGGGGTCTACCGCATTTCCACGTGCAACGAATTGACGTCGTTTGACACCCAACTTGCCCTTTGGCGGGCCGAGAGTTGCTTCGATTGGTCGAGCTTTGAATTGTTGAACGCGAACGACGACGCGGGTTGCGAGTGGGGGGCATTCCGCAGCACGTTGTTGACGCCGTGCTTGGAGGGGGGTGAAACGTTGCTCATTCAGATTGATGGCTATTACGGAGAGACGGGAGACTTGGAGGTGTCCGTGCAAAGCAGTGCCCCGGAATTGTGGGCGGTGAATGGGAATGCAAGCAACCTTTCCTGCAACCTGGACGGCGCGTTCAATCCCGACGGTCAAATCTCTGTGAACCCCAACGTGGGGGCGGCGTCTGTGGAGTGGAACTGGAGTGGGCCCTTCGGATTTTCCTCCGAGGAAGCGAGCATCGGTCCTCTGTTTCCCGGCGTGTACGAGTTGGAGGCGGAATTTTGTGGGGTGACCCAAAACCAAACCTTCGAGGTCCTCGAGCCAGCGCCAGTGTCGGTGGACGTCCTACTTTCTCCGAACTGCGAAACTGCGGCCATGCAGGGGTCTGCCTTGGTGAATGGCGCGCAAGGGGAGGTGACGGTGATTTGGGAGGTGGATGGCGAGCAGTACGAATCAGAAGAGGTGTCTGATTTGCCACCCGGGCTGTGCACGGTTTCGGTGGAAGACGCCTTGGGATGCGAGGCGTCCACGGTGGTGTTGGTGGATGCAGTGGGGGTCCCTGCGGTGGATTTGGGCGAAGACCAAATGGGATGTGTCGGCGAGCCGATTTCGTTGTTGGCGCCGCTAGGTGCAGGGCTGAGCTACCAATGGTCGACCGGGGATTCAGGTCCTTTGCTGGTGGTCACGCCTGAGGCAACGGGAACGATTGTGGTCGGCGTGGAGGTCACGGACGAGACCGGGTGCTCGGGCTCGGATGCCGTCATCCTGACCATTGCCGATTGCGACACGGACGGCTTGTCTTCGGCTTCTGTCCAGGCCTTGCGTGCCATGCCCAACCCGTTTGTCGAAGCCTTGACGGTTCAAGCCAGCCCGGCAACTAGAGCGCAGGATTTGATGCTTTTCAACGCCATTGGTGAAGCCGTTCGCGTGGATTGGGAGAAGGTGGAGCGCGGATTCCGGTTGACCACGGAGGTGGCGCCCGGCGCGTACGTCTTGTTGGATCGATCGCAAGGCGTGCGTCTGACGGTTGTGGCGCGCTGATTGGGGAGGTTCAACCTTCCCACAGGGAGATGCGTCGGCACGCTTCTTCGACCGCTTCGCTGGTCATGTCCAAATGCGTGACCAGTCGCACCTTGTCAGGGCCAAACGCGAAGCACGCGATGCCCATGGCTGCAAACGCCTGCACCGTTTGCTCCGCTTCAGCCTTGTGAAGGGTGAAGATGACGATGTTCGTTTCCACGGGGTCCACGGCTTGAACTGCAGAATGGGCCGACAGCACTTCCCCCAAGCGCTTCGCGTGCGCATGGTCTTCCCTCAGCCGGTCCACGTGGTGGTCCAAGGCGTGCAGGCAGGCACCTGCCAAGAGTCCGGCTTGACGCATGCCTCCGCCAAACCCTTTCCTTGCACGATGAGCCTCACGGATGAAGGCCTCGGACCCCACGAGCACCGAGCCCACAGGGCAGCCCAAGCCTTTGCTGAAGCAGAGGGAGACGCTGTCGAACAGGGCGCCATAGCTGCGCAACGCGGCTTCGTCGCCCCACATCTCTCGCTGAACCCAGGCGTTCCAGGCCCGCGCGCCATCCAAGTGAAACGCAAGTCCTTCGGCGCGGCACGCCTCTGAGATTTGGGCAATGGCCTCGACGGACCAAACGGCACCACCTCCTTTGTTGCACGTGTCTTCCATCGCAACCAACGAGGTGCGCGCGTAGTGGCTGTCTTGGGGATTGATGTTCTGCATGACGTCCGCCACCGTGAACCTTCCTCGATCGCCCGAGAGGAGTCGAACCGACGCGCCAGAATTCTTCGCGATGCCACCGCCTTCGTAGTTGTAGATGTGCGCCAAGCGGTCACAAATCACTTCGTCTCCCGGCTGGGTATGCACTTGGATGGCGATTTGGTTCGTCATCGTGCCTGAAGGACAAAACAACGCGGCTTCGTGCCCGAGCATGTCGGCACAACGCGCTTGCAACTCGTTCAGCGTGGGATCTTCGCCAAAGACGTCATCTCCCACCTTGGCGCGCTGCATGGCATCCACCATGGCTGAGGTTGGGCGTGTCACCGTGTCGCTGCGCAAATCGACCAAGAGGTCGGAGGGAGGAGGTTGCAATTGGCTGGATGAAGAAGACATGGCGCCGAAGGTACTCTGCCGAGGGAGACCGTGCGGTATCTTGGGCCCATGAAGACATTCGTTGCGCGTTTGGCCTTGTTGGCCGCCATCACCGTCGTGGCCACACCAAGCCACGGGAAGGAAGGCATGTGGATTCCCACGTTGCTTCACGCCATTGAGGACGACATGCAGGCTTTGGGCTTGAAGTTGACCGCCGAGGACATTTACAGCATCAACCACAGCAGCTTGAAGGACGCGGTGGTCCATTTCAATGGAGGATGCACGGCGGAAATGGTGAGCAACCATGGCCTGCTTCTCACCAACCATCACTGTGGATACGGGCAAATCCAAAGCCACAGCACGGTGGAAAACGACCTCTTGACCAATGGATTTTGGGCCAAGACGTTGTCGGAGGAGCTGGCAAACCCAGGTTTGACATGCACCTTCATTGACCGCATCGAAGACGTCACGCTGCAACTGTCACGTGCATGCGTGGGACTCTCTGGCGAGGCGCGAACGAAGCGCATGGAAGAGGAAAAGCAAGCCATCGTGAAGCGGGCAACCGAAGGCAAGGGGTTGGAGGGCAAGGTGGTCGCCTTCGATTTTGGCAACAGCCACTACTTGATCACGAGCAAGGTGTTCCGAGACGTCCGGTTGGTGGGTGCGCCGCCATCCGCCGTGGGCAAATTTGGCGGGGACACCGACAACTGGGTTTGGCCGCGTCACACGGGCGATTTTAGCGTGTTTCGCATTTATGCCGACGAGAACAACAATCCAGCAGCGTACAGCGAGGACAACCGTCCGTACGTTCCAGCACACCATTTTCCGATCAACGTGGGTGGCGTCAAGGACGGCGACTTCACCATGGTGTTTGGGTTTCCCGGTCGCACAGAACAGTACCTGACCTCGGATGCGGTGGATCATGTCGTGTCCCGCTTGAATCCGATGCGCATCGCCATGCGCGACGAAGGCCTTGCGGTCATCAACGCCGCGAGAGCCTCCAGCGACGAATTGCGCATTGCCTACGCCGCCAAGCAGAGCAGCGTCGCCAACGCTTGGAAAAAGTGGAAAGGCCAAAACAAAGGCCTTACGGAGTTGAGGGCCTTGGACAAAAAACGCGCGTTGGAAGCCCAATTGAAGGAAGCCACTGGCAGCGAGG
>CAZKGY010000002.1:0-24404 GCA_964552305.1 uncultured Comamonadaceae bacterium | reverse complement strand
CCGTGAGGTCGGCCTTGTCGTTCCAGTTTTTGGCCAACGGATGGCGCTCCGCTTCGTACGACGTCATCCCCTTTGCCATCCCTTCCATCGCCCACATGAAGGTGGTCGCCACCCCGCCTGCCTACACCGGCGCGCCCCAAGTGGACCAAGACAACCAAGGCGACTTGACGGTGCCAGAAGGCACGCCCATCCAATGGACGATTCGCGTGCAAGACGGGCAAGGCGTCTCCCTCCGGTTGAACGACGACCTTCTGGACGTGCGCGCCTTGGCGGGAAACACGTACGCCACCGAACACCTCGCGTCCACCAACGCGAGCTACTGGATCAAGCCCCTCGGGGCCGTTGGTGTGGCCGACTCCATCCGGCACCGCATCCGCGTCATCCGCGACGGGAAACCCTCCATTCAAGTGGAGGAAATGCAAGACAGCACCTCCCGGAAGCTCCGGCACTTCAGCGGCGCTGCGCAAGACGACTACGGCTTCAGTCGACTCGACTTCGTGTGGCAATACACCGAAGTCAACCAACGCGTCCGAGAGGATTTGGTGGCCACCGACCGGCCCGTCGCCATGCAAACCGGCGGACGGGAAGCGCTGGCTCCGCCCTCTGGATCGCGCGGGTCGTTCTTCCACACGTGGGACATGACGGGCCTCGATTGGCGCGAAGGGGATGTGTTGGAGTGCTGGTTTGAGCTTTGGGACAACGACGCGGTGAATGGCGCCAAAATGGTGCGCTCCAGAACCACCACGGTCGCAGCCCCGAGCGCCTCGGACATCGAAGAGGAGCGCGAGCAAGCGGCCGAAGACATCGAGGAGGGGCTGAAGGAAGCCGCCGAGCAAGCCGCCGAGCTTCGCGAGGCCATGGATGCCATGCAAGAACGCTTGCGTGAGCAGGGGGAAATGACCTGGCAGGATCGCCAAGCCATGGAGGACCTGCTCGAACAACAACGGGCCCTTCAAGAGCAGCTCGAGCAAATGCGTGAGGACAACCAGCGCAAGGACGAGCGCGCCAACGAGTTTGACCCCCAGGAAGAGCGCATTCTCAACAAGCAGGAACAGCTTCAAAAGCTGATGGACAACGTCATGAGCGAAGAAATGCGTCAGATTTTTGAGAAGATGCAAGAGCTCATGGACGAGATGGATCCCGAAAAGATTCAGGAGCAATTGCAAGACATGGAGTTGAGCCAAGACGCCATGGAAAAGGAGCTTGACCGGGCGCTTGAACAATTCCGCCAGTTGGAGTGGGAGACGAACATGCAAGACGCCATCGAAAAGCTCAAGGAGTTGGCGGAAAAGCAAGAAGAGTTGGCGGAAGACACGGAGTTTGGCCTGCAAGACCCGGAGTCGCTGAAGGCGAAGCAAGACAGCCTCAACCAAGCCTTCCAAGACGTGCGCAAAGACTTGGAGCAGCTGAAGAAAGACAACCAAGCCCTGGAGAATCCCAACCCGATGATGGACAGCTCGAGCGAAGAAGAGTCCATCCAAGAGGCCATGGAGAAAAGCAAGGAGCAGCTCGACAAAGGCAAGGAAAAGAAGGCCTCCGACGCGCAACAAGACGCGGCCGAACAAATGAAGCAGATGGCCGAGCAAATGGAAGCCATGCAGCAAGAAGCTGAAGAAGAATCGGCCAGCGAAGACATGGATGCGCTACGCGACCTGCTCGAAAACATCCTCTCGCTTTCCTTCGATGAAGAAGGGCTCATGGCCGACGTGAAGACCACCGACGAGCAAGACCCCCGCTACGTCAGGCATGGGCAGCGCCAACGAAAGTTGAAGGACGAGGCCGTGATGGTGGAAGACAGCCTGTTTGCCCTAAGCATGCGCATTCCGCAGTTGGCCTCGGCCGTCAACCGCGAAATTGGGTTGGTGAACCGCCACATGGGCAAGGCCCTCGACGGGTTTGGCGATCGCCTGACGGCGGACATCGCCATGAACCAGCAGTACGTCATGACCTCATTCAACAACCTGGCCCTGCTTTTGGACGAGGCCCTTCAACAAATGCAGCAACAGCAAGCCCAGAAGCAACCAGGCAGCGGGAATTGCGAAAAGCCCGGCGGATCGGGCAGCCCCTCCCCTTCGCCCAAAGCTGGGGACATGAAGAAGATGCAGCAGGCGCTCGGTAAGAAGTTGGAGCAAATGAAGCAGTCCATGGGCGACCAGGCAAACCAAGGCCAAACCGGCAAGAAGCCCGGCGGCATGAGCAAGGAGCTCGCGCAGATGGCCGCCCAACAAGCCGCCCTTCGGAAGATGGCGCAACAAAAGGCCGAAGAACTCAACGAAGACGGCTCAGGAAGCGGGAACGGCATGAAGGAGATTGCGGAAGCCATGGAGGAGTTGGAGCGTGATTTGGTGAACAAGCAGGTGGATGAAGCCACCTTGCAACGCCAGCAGGACCTCATCACGCGTCTTCTCGAGGCGGAAAACGCCGAACGAATTCGGGGCGAAAAAGAGGAGCGGGAATCACGGACAGGAGACGATGCGCTGAAAGCCACCCCTCCGCAGGCGTCGGAGTACCTCAAGCAGAAGATGAACGAACTTGAATTGTTACGCACAATTCCCGCTGAACTTCTCCCGTACTACCGCGACCGCGTCAACGAATATTTCAATACTTTGGACCTCGATTCAGGTGAGTCGCAACCCGATTTGAAACCATGACCACTACCCTGCCAGAACTCCGTTTCGATTCCAAGCCCGAGAACATCGCCGTCGTCGAACAACTCATCGACAAGCTCTGCGAAGACCCGGGCATTGAAAGCGAACAGTACGGCAACGTGCTCATCGCCATGACCGAGGCCGTGAACAACGCCATCGTGCACGGCAACAAGTTGGACCCCGAGAAGAGCGTCACTGTCGGGTGTGCCGTGGATGGACAAAACCTTGTCTTCCGAATCACGGACGAAGGACCCGGGTTCGACCACAACAACCTCCCAGACCCCACGGCCCCGGAGAACATCGAGAAACCTCACGGCCGTGGCGTGTTTTTGATGCGCCACTTGGCCGACGAATGTGCCTTCGAGGACGACGGCCGCATCGTGGAGCTCACGTTCACCGACGTGGTGAAAAAAGCCCTTTGAATCCCCAGCCGTGATTGTGTTTGTCGACGGCGACGTGCCCTGTCGGGTGGAAAGGCGCCGTGACGTGAAGCGCTGGCTGGCCGAACTGGCCCAACAGCACGGCCAAACCCTCGGAGATTTGAGCGTGGTGTCGTACTCCGACGAAGGGCTGCTGGCCTACAACCGCACCTACCTTGATCACGACACCTACACGGACATCATCACCTTCGACCACAGCGACGAACAAGTGGTCTCCGGGGATTTGCTCATTTCGTTCGAGCGTGTGTTTGAAAACGCTGACAATGAGGGTGTTACACACCAAAACGAACTGCGTCGAGTCATGGCGCATGGCGTTCTCCACCTGCTTGGGTTCAAGGACAAATCGCCCGAGGACGCCCGAGCCATGCGCAAGGCCGAGGACGAGGCGCTTGCGATGTTCCACGTGGAACATGGCGCCTGAAGGCCGACCTTTGCAAGCATGATCCAGTCCTACGACGTCATCGTGGTTGGTGCCGGCCACGCGGGCAACGAGGCGGCAGCTGCCGCGGCCAACTTGGGCGCCTCCACCCTGCTCATCACCATGAACATGGGTGTGCTGGGCCAAATGTCATGCAACCCGGCCATGGGGGGCATCGCCAAGGGCCAAATCGTCCGTGAGGTCGATGCCCTCGGCGGGTACTCAGGGTTGGTTTCTGACCGGAGCGCCATCCAGTTTCGAATGCTGAACAAGTCCAAGGGCCCTGCCATGTGGAGCCCACGGACCCAAAACGACAGAAACCTGTTCGCGCAAACGTGGCGCGAGATGCTGGAGGCGACCCCCAACCTCGACTTTTGGCAAGACCAAGTGGTCGGCATCCTGGTCGAACAAGGCCGCTGCGTCGGGGTCAAGACGGGCCTCGGGCTCACCATTCGGAGCAAGGCCGTGGTGTTGACCAACGGCACCTTCTTGAATGGCTTGATGCACATTGGCGAGAAGCAATTCGGCGGCGGACGAGCGGGTGAGCGGGCCGCCATGGGCATCACCGAGCAGCTCGTGGATCTCGGGTTTGACAGCGGCCGAATGAAAACGGGCACCCCACCCCGCGTGGATGGCCGGTCGTTGGACTACACCAAAATGACGCCCCAACCTGGCGACGACAAGCCCTCAGGCTTCTCCTACCTCCAGAAATACCCGATCACCAAGCAACTGCCTTGCCACATCACCTTCACGTCTGAGGCCGTGCACGACGCCCTGCGTGAAGGGTTTGACCGCTCCCCCATGTTCAATGGCCGGATCCGCGGACTGGGCCCTCGGTATTGCCCGAGTATTGAGGACAAAATTGACCGCTTCGCCGACAAGGACAAGCACCAAGTGTTTGTCGAACCAGAGGGATGGTCGACGTGTGAGATTTACGTCAATGGCTTCAGCACGAGCCTTCCCGAGGACGTGCAATTCCGTGCCATGCGCATGATTCCTGGATTCGAGCAGGCGAAAATGTTCCGTCCAGGCTACGCGGTGGAATACGACTACTTCCCTCCCACCCAACTCCAACACAGCCTCGAGACGCGTTTGGTCGCCGGGCTGTACTTCGCAGGCCAAATCAATGGAACCACGGGCTACGAAGAGGCCGCATGCCAGGGAATCATGGCCGGCATCAACGCCGCGCGTTCCACGTGGAACCAAGACGCCGTGGTGTTCTCTCGGAGCCAGGCATACATCGGGGTGCTCATCGACGACTTGGTGACAAAAGGGACGGAAGAACCGTACCGCATGTTCACGTCGCGCGCCGAATACCGCATCCTGCTCAGGCAAGACAACGCCGACGAACGCCTCACGCCTCTGGCCCATGAACTCGGCCTTGCCTCCGACGAACGGATGGCCAAGCTCGATGCCAAGTTGGACGGCGTCAAGACCCTACGGCGCAACCTCAAGAAGCTCAGCGTCCAACCAGGCGAAGCCGCCTCCATGCTCGCTGCCGTGAATTCCTCGCCCTTGAAGCACGCTGTAAGGGCCCAGGAGCTCCTCACGAGGCCCCACGTACACTTGGAATCCATGAAGACCTCCCTGCCCCCTGTCAACGATTTGTGTGCCTCCCACGACGCCGTGGTGCAAGAGCAAGTGGAAATCCAGGTCAAGTACGAAGGATACATCGCCAAAGAACAAGACATGGCCGACCGCTTGGCCAAGCTGGATCACCTCCAAATTCCCGAGGGCTTGGATTACGCCAAGATGACTTCGCTGAGTTTTGAAGGCAGGCAAAAGCTCGAGGAACGCCAGCCAGGAACGTTGGGTGAAGCGTCGCGCATTTCAGGGGTCAGTCCCTCCGACTTGAGCGTCCTGATGATCTACTTGGGTCGGTAAGGGGTTGTGTACCTTTGGCCCCCATGAACATTCAAGCCATCCTCGCCGACCTCGGCATCCAAGACTCCAACGCAGGGGTCATGATTGGCGCCCGCACGCTTGGCGCCGGGCCCTCCATTGACAGCCTCTCCCCTGTCGATGGCAAACGCATCGCCTCTGTCACCAGCGCCACCGCCGACGACTACGCGCAAGTCATGGACGCTGCCACGGCTGCGTTCGTGGAATGGCGCAAATGGACCGCGCCACAACGCGGTGAAATCGTGCGCCAATACGGCGACGCGTTGCGTGCCAAAAAGGAAAGCCTGGGCGCCCTCGTCTCGTACGAGATGGGCAAGAGCTACCAGGAAGGTTTGGGTGAGGTCCAGGAAATGATCGACATCTGCGACTTCGCCGTCGGTCAGTCTCGTCAACTCTACGGGTTGACCATGCACTCGGAACGTCCCAACCACCGGATGTACGAGCAGTACCACCCCCTTGGCGTGGTCGGCATCATCAGCGCCTTCAACTTCCCTGTGGCGGTTTGGTGTTGGAACACAGCACTTGCTTGGATTTGCGGCGACGTCTGCGTGTGGAAGCCCTCCGAAAAGGCTCCCCTTTGTTCCATCGCTTGCCAGCACATTTGGAACGGGGTCGCCAAGGCCAACGACCTGCCTGAGGGCTTGAGCTGCATCGTCAACGGCGACTACACCGTGGGCGAAATGATGACGGCAGACAAGCGCGTTCCCTTGGTTTCTGCCACCGGAAGCACCCGCATGGGCAAAATCGTGGCGCAGGCCGTGGCTGGACGCCTTGGTCGCTCCTTGTTGGAGCTCGGAGGCAACAACGCCATCATCATCACACCTGAGGCAGATTTGAAAATGGTGATTCCCGCCACGGTGTTTGGCGCGGTTGGTACCTGCGGCCAACGTTGCACGTCCACCCGTCGTTTGATCATCCACTCAAGCATCTACGACAAGGTTCGCGACCAACTCGTGCAGGCCTACAAGCAAATTCGCATTGGCGACCCGCTTGACGAAAACAACCACGTCGGTCCATTGATTGACGAAGGTGCCGTGGCCCAGTACGAAGCCGCCTTGCGCGCCGTCACGGAGCAGGGTGGTTCCATTTTGGTGGAAGGCGGTCGCCTCACGGGCGCTGGTTACGAAAGCGGTTGCTACGTCAAGCCAGCCATCGCACAGGTCAACAACGACATGGCGATCGTGCAGCACGAGACCTTTGCACCGATCCTGTACTTGATGACGTACGAGACGCTTGACGAAGCCATTGCGATGCAAAACAACGTCGCCCAGGGCTTGTCCTCGGCCATCATGACCAACAACGTGCGTGAGGCAGAAGCGTTCCTTTCCGCGGCGGGTTCCGACTGTGGCATCGCCAACGTCAACATTGGCACGTCGGGCGCAGAGATTGGCGGAGCCTTCGGAGGTGAAAAGGAAACAGGAGGGGGGCGCGAGTCCGGATCCGACGCATGGAAGGTGTACATGCGACGCCAAACCAACACGATCAACTACGGCAACGACCTTCCCTTGGCCCAGGGAATCAAGTTTGACCTGTGACCCTTTGAACGCATACATTGCATCCATGATTGGACGCAAAACGACGAAATGGACAGCCGCGAGCTGTCCATTTTTGTTGGCCCTGTTTGTCCTGGCTTGCCAGCAAACGCCACCAGCATTGTACGAAGTGCGCTTCGACACAGAACCTGCCATTCGCGTGCTCGCTGCTTGGAACAACGACACGTGGTCCATCCACAATGGATCCGAACGCATTGAACTGGCGCGCACCAATGACTCCACGTTCCAGGTTCCAGTCTTCGATGGCAGTTGGGTGGGGACGTGGGCAGGGGGGGAGTTCCAGGGCGTTTGGACCGATTCACTCAGGCCTGGGAATTACCGCATTCCCTTCCAATGCGTGCCCGTCGCCAACCAACCCGAAACAGGACCCACCACCACCACCGTCTGGCAAACCAGCGAAGGAACCATGACGCTCCGCCAAAAGGGAGACTCTCTTTCAGGAACCATTGCCACGCCTACTGGGGATTACCGCTACCTATCTGGCCACCGGTCAGGCTCGGAATGGTCCATCCACACCTTCGACGGGGCGCATTTGTTTGGGTTCTTTTTCGAAACGGTCGACGACTTGTCGTTTGAAGGAACCTTCCTCTCCGGCAACCATTATCAAACGGCGTTTTCCGGATCCCTCGCCGCGTCAAACGACGAACTCGAAAACTTCTATTTAACTGATTGTCAATACTTTGTGGTGAGTTTCGCTGCCGAAAGTGGCAGTGAAGATTCGCTGGTGTTTTCTGCCGACACTCCTCCGATGGTCGTGGACATCATGGGCACGTGGTGCCCGAACTGCATGGACGAAGCACGGCTGATGCAGTCGTTGCGAGAGAACCATCCCGACGTTCCGGTCGTGTCGTTGGCGTACGAACGCTCCGAAGGCAAACAAGCGCTTGACCGCATTGCCTCGTTTGCGAAAGGCATGGGCATTGGTTGGGACGTGTTGCACGCCGGACCCGCCAGCAAAGCCCATGCATCCAACCAATTTCCATGCCTCGATGGGGTGAAGTCTTTCCCCACCACCATTTTCTGGGGTGGACCCGACGACGTGGTGGTCCACTCAGGTTTCAAGGGACCCGCAACAGGGGAGGGGTACGACGAAGAGCGCTTGTTCTTCGAGCAGCAATTCGAACGACTCAGCGGTCTGAAGGAAAGTCGTTGACGCGATCCACCACAATCCGGTCCTTTCGCGTGGCCAGTTCCCAAGCCGTGTGGAAGACCAACTTGCCAATTTCGGCGGTCTTGTCGAACATGATTTTGTCCGCGTCATCCCCGGGTTGGTGGTAGTCTTCGTGCACACCGGTGAAGTAAAAAATAACCGGGATGTTGTTCTTCGCGAAGTTGTAGTGGTCGCTGCGGTAGTAGAAACGGTTGGGATCGTCTGGCGCGTTGTAGGTGTAATCCAACGCCAACCCAACGTACCCTTCATTCGCGGCCTCACTGATTGCATGCAACTCGCTGCTCAGCTTGTCGCTCCCAATCAGGTACACGTACCGCGGGTCCTCTTGGTGGGCTTCGTCAGTCCGCCCAATCATGTCGATGTTCAAGTTGGATACCGTGTTCTCCAAGGGGAAAACCGGGTTGTCCGCGTAAAATTCGCTACCGAGAAGGCCTTTTTCTTCGCCCACCACGTTCATGAACAGCACGCTTCGCTTGGGCCGAATTCCTTCGCTTTCCAGTGCCTTGAATTGACGCGCCAATTCCATGACCGTCACCGTGCCTGAGCCATCGTCGTCCGCGCCGTTGTACACCACGCCATCTGTCACACCCACGTGGTCGTAGTGCGACGTGATGACGATCAACTCATCCTTCAAGGTGGGATGATTCCCTTCCAAGTAGGCAAGGACGTTGGCGGCCTCGTACACCCGGATTTCCTGGTCAATGTTGCAAGCCATGAGTGATTCCAACCCATGCGCTTTGAAGGCCTTGGTTCTTGCCTTAGCCTCGGCCCAATCCGAGGTTTTGGACCCAATCAACCACGATGCTGCCTGCGATTCCTTCACGAGCAGGGTAGGGATGTTGGTGCCTTGGCCGTCTTTGGCGCGATTCAGCGTGGTGGACTTCCGAAGCATCCACCGCTTCATGCGGCTCTTGCGGGTGTCGTACGTTTCGTCGTCCATCACCACCACCAAGGCTTTGGCCCCTGCCTCGGCCGCCCACTGACGCTTGTTCCTCAAGGAATACGCCTCGTCGTTGCCCTCAGCATCCAGAGAAGCTGGCGCGCCATCCAACACGACAAGCACGCCTTCCTTGAATTTCTTCAAATCCTTCCACCCATCGGTTTGAATGCCATGCCCGGCAAACGTCATGGGTTGATCCTTCCATTGGGTGTCCTCCAAACCTGGGTAGACCAAAAAATCGTCCACCAACGCCAGCGTGTCCGAACCCACCATCAGCGTGCCTCCCATCATCTGGGTGTTTTTCAAGGGCACCTGCTGGAAGAACGAACCGTCGTTGCATCCTTCAAATCCCAGGCTGCTGTAGTACGCTTCGAGGTAGGCTGCCGCTCGCTCTTGGCCCGCTTCGCCTGTTTCCCGTCCTTCAAACGCATCGCTCGACAAGACGCTGAGGTGGACGCGCATTTGGCGGGCATCCAAGGTCACATCGGACTGGGCCCACACCGAACCAACCATCGCCAAACACGCCATGACCGTGCAGCAAATCTTGCTGACACGTCGCTCGTGTCGGCCCCCTTCGAACGACGCCTCGAAAAAGGCATCCACGATGGCCAACCCTTCTTCTTCGGACACAAAACGCGCGGGAATGCAAAGCACGTTGGCGTTGTTGTGTTGACGGGTCAACGAGGCAATTTCTGGCGTCCAAGCGAGCCCAGCACGCACCTCGCTGTGTTTGTTCGCTGTCATGGCAACGCCGTTGGCAGATCCACAAATCAAGATGCCCAATTCGGCATGACCACTGGCGACGTCGTCCGCCACAGCATGGGCATGATCCGGGTAGTCGACGCTGTCTGTGTCGTCCGTTCCTCGGTTGACCATTTCATGTCCTTGAGCCGTCAAATGCTCCGAAATGCGCGCCTTCAATGCGGGACCCGCATGATCACAACCAATGCTTACAATCATGGCACGAAAATACCCACAAGCCACCAAGTGAAACGTGTTGGTAGCCCGGAACAACTTCGTTTGGAAAGTCGTCCTTCTTCGCCTAAGCCGGGCAACCTCGTCCCCTTCCAAACTTTTTCAGGACTTCTTACACACGAGTTTTCGGGAGTCAACCCTGTGGTTTTGAACAGGCCCCAAGAAGGAATTTTGTCCAACCATCCGTGTTCCACAACATGTGCAAATCCCCTTGCTTTCCCTCATTTTCAATTCCTTAAGTTCAACACTTCGTGTCGTTCTTTGTGGAAAGCTTGTGAAACTCTCATTTTCCAAGTCCTGTTTCAACAATCTATCCCACGTTTCAACAGACCTACTACAATGACTTCTCTTTCTTTTAAAAAAGGATTGATTTTGTTGTGTTGTGGAAACGTGGTTTGGGCTCAACCGGATTTGCCTGGTTGCGAGTGGACGCAGTTCCTGCACGAAAACCAAAGCGTGGCCAGCGAAGGCTGCTTGGTGAATGGCATTCCCGAAGGGGTTTGGTCCAACTATTCTGACCGAGGAATTTTGGAAAGCCGCGGCGCCCGGGTGGCCAACCAGCCGGATGGAAGGTGGGAATTTTTTCATTTGGGTGCCCTTCAAGAAGCCGTGATGTTTTCCAACGGAAGGAGGGAAGGCATGCAAGTGCTGTGGAAAGAAGGAGTGGTGACGGATTCCATTGCCTGGAGCAACAACCAAAAAGAAGGGGTGGCTCGGGCTTTTCGTCCGGATGGCTCGCTGATCCGGTTGACGCCTTTCAAGTCAGACGCCAAAGAGGGCAAGGAAGTGCTGTTCAACGAATCGGGGGGACGCATCGAATTCCGGTGGTACAAGAACAACCGATTGATCAACTCGGAACAGTTCAACCGCTTCAACGAATCGGGAGAGCGGTCGGGGCCATGGAAGGAATTTCATCCATCGGGTCGCGTGATCGAAACGGGGTTTTACCGCGACGGTTTGAGGCACGGTTTGTTTCAATGGTACGACGCCAGGGGCCAGGTGACTCGGTCGGAACGTTACAGGGACGGGGAATTGTTGACCCCTGAAGAGTTGAAAGAGAGCTTGGTCGTGGTCATGGAAACCAAAAACGAAGCGGGCAACGTGGTGGAGTCGGTGACGATGGTTGATGGGGTGAAGGAAGGACCCACCCGTCAATTCAACGAAGCAGGCGAGGTGGTGTCAGGTTCTGAGTACGAGGGTGGGATGAAAGTTGGCGAAGGCATCACACTGATGACGGGAGAACGGAATGGCTTTTGGCGGGAATTTGACGAAGAAGGCAATTTGTTGGCCGAGGGAGAATACACCAAGGATTTGCGCGTGGGACCCTGGAAGTTTTACCGCGATTCAGGGGAACTGGAGCAAGAAGGGGTGTTCGTGGAAGGGGAGTTTGATGGGGCTTGGACGTGGTGGTACCCAGGAGGCAACATTCACCGTTTGGAGCATTACCGACGAGGGGTGTTGGACGGCGAGTTCATGGAACTGGATACCGCGGGGAATCCCATTGTGAAAGGCATGTACCTCGATGGATTGGAAGAGGGATTGTGGCTGGTGGAGGTTCAGGAATACGTGCAAGAGGGGCAGTACGTGGAGGGGTTGAAGCACGGGGTTTGGACTCACACCTATCCCAACAACTCTCTGCAGTTTGAGGGGGAGTGGTTTTACGGACAACCCGAAGGGAAGCACAAACAATGGCATCCAAACGGCGTGCTGAAGGAAGTGGGATGTTACCAGAATGGCGTGAAGCACAAAAAGTGGCGCGAATTCAACCCTGACGGAACGATTCACAGACAGTACATTTACCGGTATGGCAAACTTCGTCGCCTCGATGGGGTGAAGGTGGACAAACGACGAGACGGAAAAACGAAAGCATCGAAGGAATGACGAAGGATCAGAAGCTCTTGCTGGAATCTTGTCCTGAGTCTATGGTGATTGTCCGAGAAGGCAAGCCCGTGACTTGGAATTCCCAAGCCTGTCGCATGCTGGATTGGACGTCCCAAAAGGCAGGAGTGGAGGATGTGTGGTCGCTGGGGGAGGGGTTGTTCGTGTTGGAAGGCGACGAACGAGGGCTTTTCGAATCGAAGCTTGAGAAGTTGTTCCAGGGAAGTCCTGCCAAAATGCGTTGCCAGGTGCGCCGTCAGACCGGCACGTTGTTCGACGGCGAGTGGAAAGGAGTGCCGATTGGCGATGGGTCATACATGGTCCAAATCCGCGACATCAGCGAACGCATGTTGTACGAGTCGGTGATCCGGGACAGCGAGCAGCGATTCAGGTCATTGGCCAGGCATGCCATGGAGGGAATTGCCTTTTTGGAAGGCACCGAGGTGGTGGATGCGAATGAGCAGTTCGCCATTTTGTTTGGCTGGAAGGAATTGCCCATTGGGGAAGACATCCTCACCATGGTCAATCCGAGGGATTGGCAACGATTGGGCGCCAGAAAGTATGCGCGATCCAGGGTGGAGCTTCAAGGCATCACCCAACAGGGAAGGACCATTCACCTCGAGGCGACGCGTTCGATGGATTCCACCACCAACCAAACGGTGTTGATGGTGTACGACATCACCGAACGGAAGCGCACCGAGCTGGACCTGCTTCAAACGAAGGAGCGATTCAGGATGCTTGTGGAAACAAGTCCCATGGGGTTGCTTTTGCTGGTGGAAGGAAAGGTGAAGTACACCAACCCTGGGGTCCTTGATTTGATTGGCATTCGGCTGGAGGACGAGGTGTACGACGAGAAGTTTGTGGCCTTGTTTCACGAGGACGACCAAGCGGTGTTGGAAGAAGACATTCGGCTGGTGGAGCAAGGCGATCGACCTCCCTACCGAGAGGTTCGTTTGGCCACGCCGGACAAGGAATTCGTGGAAGTGGGCATCCGGATGACCCTGTCCTTTCACGACCGATCGCCGGCGGTCCAGGTCACATTGACAGACCTTCGAACCAGGGTGGCCTTGGTTCGCGAGCAGATGCGTGCGACGTTGGCCGAAGAGGCGAACTTGTTGTTGAAGGAGGAAATCGAGCGACACAAGAAGACCCAGCAGATGCTGGCCAACGCCGAGCGTTTCAACCGGTCCATCATCGAATCGTCGATTGACATGATTGTGGCCTTCGATTCCGAGGGGTATTTGGCGCAATACAACCACGCGTTTGCCGTGGAGTTTGGGTTGAACGTGGGCGACGAACCCACGCAGTACGGCTTCCGTGATTTTGTGGCCAACAAAGACCAAGCTGACCACATCCGCAACACGCTGCTGGAGCAATTCAATTTCTCTGGTGAAACGGAAGGAAAACGTTTGAATGGGGACGTGTTCCCGATGAACCTGACTGTGGCAATTCTTCGGGGGGACAACGACGAAACCCTGGGGGCCATGGCTGTGGGTCGAGACATCACCGAAGCCAAGATTGCCCAGGAGGAATTGCTTGCCAGCGAAGAGCGTTACCGGAGCATTTTGGACAACGCGAACGACGCCATTTTCACGTTGGACGACCAGGGATTTTTCACCTACACCAACCCTTCGTTCAACGACTTGCTGGGGTATTCCGAAACGGAATTGTCGAAGCGTACGGTGCACGACATCATCAAGGGATTGCCGAAGCGAGGGAAGAGTTGGATCAAGGCGATCGAGGGCACCAGGGAGGAACGAGAATTTGTGGCGGCCAATGGCCAAACACTCACCATGCTCGGGGGCGCGACGGTGCAGAAAAACGACGCCGGCAAGCCGACGGGGGTGCGTGGCATTTACCTCGACATCACGGACATGAGGCAGTACGAGCTCCGGGCCAAAACCCAGAGCGCCAAGCTGGAGTCCATTTTCGATTCCACGGAGAACCTCATCATGTTCACCATGGACAGCGCGGACCGTGTCAACGCGTTCAACAAGAACTTCAAGCTCATTTTCGAGCACGACTTCGGGCTGGATTTGGACAAAGGCGGCTCGTTCATTGAGGACATTTCGAAGATTGTGGACGAAGAGCCCTACCAAGGCCAGCTGCGCTTGTTCTTGCGGGCCATGGATGGGAAGCCGCAGCAGTTTGAACTTCCGCTGAAGACCATCCACGACGAAAGCCGTTGGTACCAGGTGTTCTTGAACCCGGTGTCACTGGGAGAAGGCCAACGGGAAATCAGCTGCATCGCGTACGACATCACCGAACGCAAGGAGATTGACCGGGCGATTCGAAGCGCGCTGAAAGAGAAGGAGGTGTTGCTTCAGGAGGTGCACCACCGGGTGAAAAACAACCTGCAGGTGATCAGCAGCATGCTCAATCTGCAGAAATCCTTCGTCAAGGATCCGGAAACACTGAACCTGTTGGAAGAGAGCACCAACAGGATTGCCACCATGAGCTTCATCCACGAATCCCTGTACAGGAACACGGATTTTGCCAACATCAGCTTCGCGGAATACCTCCAGCGATTGAGCGCCAACCTCGTCCAGAGCTATTCGAGGACGGATTGTCACGTGGCGCTTCAGACGGTGTTTGACGAAGTGTATTTGAGCTTGGAACAAGCCATCCCGTGTGGCCTCATCACCAACGAATTGGTGTCCAATGCACTGAAGTACGCCTTCCCTGGCATGGACCAAGGAACCATCACTTTGCGGATTCAGCACATGGAAGGGGGGGCGGTGGAGTTGGAGGTGTCCGACAACGGGGTGGGACTTCCCGAGGGATTCGACTTCGCGAAAAACGACTCGTTGGGCGTGTATTTGGTCCAAGCGTTGACCGAACAAATCGACGGTGAGTTGGTGGTAACCAGCACGGATCAAGGCCGAAAGGGGTGCAGCTTTTTGGTTAGATTTACCCCATCAGAGTGACCCTTTTGGCGCTTTGCGATTCACATCAAGCAAGAAACATGGCGATCAACATTTTGGTGACGGAGGACGAGAGCATCGTCCGCAAGGACATTGAGCGTTGTTTGGACAAGCTGGGCTACAACGTCGTGGCCACGGCCGACAACGGCGAGAAGGCCATCGAACTTGCCCTGAAGCACAAGCCGGACTTGGCGCTGATGGACATCATGATCAAGGGCGACATGAACGGCATCGCGGCGGCAGAGGAGATCAAGCGCAACTTGGACATTCCCGTGGTGTTCCTCACCGCATACGCCGACGAGAACACCCTGTCGCAAGCCAAAATGGCCGAGCCTCACGGGTACATCTTGAAGCCGTTCAAGGAAGTCGACATCCAGACGGCGGTCGAGATGGCGATGCACAAGCACAGCAAGGAAATGGAGCTCAAGACGGAGGCCGATTTCTTGCGCAGCATGGCGGAGCACAAGGAAGACGCGGAGGTCATCTTCGTCAAAAACCGCAGCCGCTTGATGCGTGTCAAGCATGAAAACTTGTTGTTTGTGGAGGCGTTGAAGGACTACGTGGTGGTGCACACCCGCGAGGAGTCGTACACAATCCACAGCACAATGAAGGAGGTGGAGCGCAAGTTGTCAGACCGCCGCTTCATCCGCGTCCACAGGAGCTACATTGTCAACCTTCATGCGATTGAAAGCATCAAGTACTCCAACATCCGGATGGAGGGCATCGAGAAGGAGATACCAGTGGGAGGGTCTTACAAGGACGTCCTCGCCAGCCGCATCAATTTGCTGTAACCCGCGGCGTCACCGATTGGGGTCCAACCAAGGCGCCTGTCGCTTCAATTCACGCACCCACACGGCGTACCCTTGGCTGTTGAAGTGCACCCCATCTGACACGAACAAGTCTCCGCGCAACGCACCAGCGTCCGTGTGTTGTGCGTCCCAACAATTCACCCAAACAGCTCCGTGGCGCTCCGCCACCTGCTTCAACCCCTCGTTGAGACTCAGGTACGCGGGTGCGAGGTGGTACCGCGCTGGGCTCGCTTTGGGCGCCACCACCACCACCGCGGTTTGGGGTAGCCGTGTAGAGAGTTCGTGAAGCAACTGTTGGGCCGTGGCAAGGATGTCGCGTTCTGGAACGCCGTCGACCAGGTCGTTGTCCCCCTCGTAGAGGATCAAAACCTCAGGCTGCAGGGCGTAAATCAAGGTGTCACGCAACGTCCACAAATCGGAAAAGCAAGACCCCCCAAACCCTGCGTTGACGACGTCGAATTGCGAAAACGCCGTGTCGGGTGAAGGCCACGTTCGGATGGTGCTGCTTCCCACCATCACAAGTCGGGGTTTCTCTCCCGCCAACCCGCGCGCGGAAGCGTGGATGTTCCTCACGGCAGAGGCGTGGTTTTGCCCACAGAATTGACCCCACCCAATGCACGGGAGAGACAACCCCAGGGACAGCAGTCCCAAGGAGAGGTTTTTGGCGATTCGTGAAGGCTTCAACAAGGCATCACCATTCATAGTTCACCGACAGCTCAAACGAGTAGTCGCCCTCAGTGATGGTGACGGTGGCAGGAAAGCCGTTGACGCAGGTATCCTCGCATCGATGGAAGCACCCCGTCAACCAAAAGGCCATCAAAATCAAAAACAGGCATCGATTCATGCCTTCAAGGTAGGACATGGGTGGGCTCCACGGAATTCGCCGAAGGACCTTCCGCAACTTGCCGTTGGGAGATGCGCTCAACGCGACGAGTTGTTTCGACTCGGTTCGGATGCGGGAAACCGGTGCAAGACTGACGATTTCCGTGGGCTTCAAATTGAGTTCAAGGAACTGAGCCCCAGAAGAGGCTTCTTCCAGACATAGGAGGTCAGCGCAAGTACCATCGGTGGCCCCATGTCACCATGAACGAGCTCCAAAGACTCGAGGTATACGTAGGTTGGGAGAACGTGCTGAGGTCGCCGGTCACCATTTGGTAGAGGAGCCAAGCGCTCCCCTCAATGGAAAACGTGGATTCTCCGCACAGGAGTTCGGAGACATCTTTGCCACGCCGATTCAAACGACGCAGGGTGCGGGGCTTCACGTTGCCGTCACAGCGCCCTTTGTCGGTCCCAAACTGAATGTACAGGTGTGAGGGATACGGACGCACCCCAAGCGTGACGGATTTGCCGGTGTTGGGGTTGAGCCTTCCCAACCCAAACTTGCCTGTGCCGATCGATGGAAACGCCAACCCCACCTCCCCATCGAGGAACATGGTTTCAGAGAAGAACGATTGTCTGCCCACGAGAAACGAAGCCCCCGGGAAAGGAACTCCCAACCTTTCAACCCCCCCATCAATGAAAGCCACTCCATATGTGGCGTCGATGTAGTTTTTGGCCACCCGAACTCCCTCAGTCGCCCCAAATCCGGGCGCTTCGGATTGTGACATAACGTTCGTGGACAAAGGGTCAAGGAGCGCCGCGAAGATCAGGATGCGATGAAAAGAGGTCATGGGAGGAGGATGTTTGCCGCAAAGATGGCGCGGCTTGGGCTGTTTGATTCCGTCTTTTGCTGTTCATAGCTTTTTGCTCATTGCGATGAATTCGAAAGTCTCTTTTCCAATTTGAAAATCGTGATTGCCGATCTGTCCAAAGCCGCTGTTTTTGTAGAAATTGATGGCTCGCTCGTTGCTGTGAAGCACGGAAAGCCACACTTGATCAAAGCTCAGTTCTTTGGCTTTTTTCAAAAGAGAATCCTGCAGTCCAAACCCAAGTTTCATGGACAGAAAGTCTTTCAAAACGTAGATTTTCTGGAGTTGGCAAACGTCTTTTGATTCAACAAATTCTGACGTGGAATTCAGCTTGAGTTTGGCGTATCCGACAGGCAAGCGGTTTGCAAAAGCAATCCAGAAAATGTTGTTTGGCTTCTCAATTCCAGCTTCAATTTTTTGAACGGAAAAGGTCAAATTGCAGTAATCGATCAAGTCCTGTTGATCCCTGAAAAAATGCCCAAAAGTTTCCGAAAACGTTGTTCTCCCGAGCAGGGCAATGGACGGTGCATCTTCTTTTTTCGCCAATCTGATTTCAATGGTGTTCATCCGTCATTGAAGGTTGTAATACAGGGAGGCTAACTGAAGCCAGTGAGGTTTGGGCTTCTTCATCTGTCCCTTGAAAGACTCCGAGCCACAACCATGGTAGGCTTGAACCACTGAACCCCAATAGGCAACAAAAAGCCCCGCTCAGTGCGGGGCTTTTCTTTTGGGCCCTTTGAAGGCGCTTGCGTTATTCCGCACTTCTGTTCGCGCGCTGTTCCAGCTTTGCCGCGATTTCTGGATTTTCAGCAAGAAGGGCGCCAAACGTTGCTGTCCAGTCGGCATAATGGGCAAAGTTGCGGATTTCTCCAGCCTCATTGAACTCCATGCTGCCGTAGGCCATCAGCGACTGGGTTGCCTCACCCATCGTCATGTTCCACTGTCCGTAGTATCTCACACTGCCATCTAGGGCCAGGGTCAAGGTGTCAATGCCGGGAAGGTAAATGGCGTTGGTGAGTTCGGCGTCCATCACTCGAGTCATCATCTTCCACTGTTGCATGGCTTCGGCCTTGTCGCGATCAGCTTCTTCAAAGCCGGTCCCCACGTCGACAAAGTCATCCGCGAAGAGTGAGGGGTCGATGGATTTGTTTTGAAACCCATCAAACATGGCCTTCATGGAGGCTACGTTTTTTGCGTAAGCGGGGTTTTGTTCCACAGGGGCGGTGCTGCAAGCAGAGAGCAGGCAAAGCGCGAGAATCGCACAAGAAAGGGTGTGTTGTTTCATGGGTAAAAGGTGTTTTAAGCTCGACCAAGCTAAACAACACGGGTGAAACAAGAAGCCCCGCACGAGGCGAGGCTTCTTTTGGGCTATCTCAGGAACCTTGAAGCACCAGCCTTGACAGCGGACTCGATGCCATCCTTTTGACGGACAACACATAAAACCGTATCTTGTTGGTCCTCAAACCAAGACCAATGAAACGACTTGTTGCTTTGACGATGTGCGTTACTAGCTTCACGGCGGCGGCTCAAATCAACTACCCCTACAACCCAGACGAAGACGCCAGCGGTCAAATTGAAAACAATGACCTCTTGGGTTTCTTGACCGTGTATGGAAGCACTTTTGCTCCAAGTGAACCAACCATCAACGGTTGCAATTACACGGGATGGGCAATCAAAGGGGGGGCTCCCGCAGTGTTTGTGATGAATGAAACGCTTCCCGAGGGTTACTCTTACGCAGCCAACCAAGTGTGTGCAGCCAATGTTGTGTTGAGCGACTCGTATTGCATTGACAATGCGTGGGACAATGTTTGTCAGGACGATTACGAGGAATGCATTCAACAAGGTGGGTGTGAAATGACCCTGAGTGCTTATTTGTCCTCGCTATCCATTCGCGTGGATTCATTGGAAGCTGCCTTTGAGCCAATGGATGACTTAGTCATCCCAGGAAACCTAACAGTCAATCAAAACATCACCGTTGGGGGTGGTATTGCCCTTGGTTCTTTATCGGTAGGCAACTTCATTGACTCTACTGCAGTTCAATTTGATTCTCTGGAGACCTTCGTGGATACTACTCACGTGAGGTTAGATTCCTTGGAAACATTCATGGACTCTGCACTAGTAAGGCTTGACACATTGGAGAGCAGGACACCGCTGCAAGGCAAGCCAGGCTACGACGGCAATTCAAGCCTGTGGAGGGGTGCGGCTGCCAATGCTGTCCTACCTCAGGGTTCTTTTTCTTGGGATGAAAACTTGAATACCCTCATGGTGAGTGCCACCAACCAAAACAACACCGATATGGCTGGTTGGATCTCTGCGATTGACGCGGGTGATGTTCTTACGATCCGGAAGGCCGAGGAATCTGAAGCGGAAGCATTTTTCCAGGTGGTGAATTCGCAGGTAATTCCAGTACCAACGGAGCCTTGGCAGATCAAACTGGACCTGCTTTCTTCCTCCGAGGGTTTTTTCCCCTTGGACACGGCAGATTATTTCATTGGGTATTCTAGACGAGGCGAAACTGGACCCGTTGGTTATCCAGGCGAACAAGGAGAACCGGGCATGGCATCAGGGCTGGGGTTGAATTGGACATACAGTGGATCATTGTACCCGCCTCAAGGTGGCTTCACCCTTTCTGGCTCCTCATTGAACCTCGATCCCACGGTCTACAATGAGGATGGGACGCCCATTGATGTTTCCTCTGTCATCAACTTGATTGAGGTAGGAGATTTGTTGTACATCAAGAGCCTTTCATCTCAGTTTGAGATGGCAGTACTTCACGTCTACGATAGAAGCATAGAAATTTTTACGGGTGCAGGGACGTTTGGGATAGAGGTGATATTTTCCTCTTTCCCCCCCCCCGACATCGCACTAACCCCTGGAGAGGCCTACTTCATAGGAATCGACAAAAATTGACTCCCATGTATCAATTGAACAATCATTAACCGCGTAGTTACACCTCTCGTCGCCTTGCCTGGCTGGTTGACTTGGGACAAGGTTGTTTTGTTAGTAGTCACTTTGACCCCCTTTTTCTCGTGGACCCAAGACGTTCTTTACATGGCGGGGTGGCTTGTGGCGTCGCCATTGTTGGTGCTTCGATTGGCTGTTGAGCGAACGCCAAAACTTTGGCCTTTGCTCGCGATTGGATTGGTGGCAATGGCGACATCAGGACATTGCTGGAATCGATATACCCTAGTCTACCTCGGAGCCTCGTTGGCCATGATGCTTTCTTCCAAATCGTTGACTGGGCAGGATTCATCGACGAGCGAAAGAAATTCGTGGTTGGCTTTGGGGTGTTACGGCATCGGCATTTGGAGCGGTTGGTTTTGGAATTGGACAAGTCCGGGATTTCTTGAATTGCACTGTGCCACATGTCTAATCCTGCTGTTGCACGCAATCTCCCACTGCTCTTCTCGCACCGATTGGAAACCTTGGGTTGCAATGGCGCTCCATTTGATTACGTGCGTGGTCATGAATGCATGGTCACCCGCCATGGGCATATTCATTATGGCGATGTGGTGGCTTTGGGGTCGAAGGTGGTCGACACGCTTTGCGAGGTGGCTGGCTCTTTGCGTGATGGGCGTCGTAATGGCCCTTTTCACGACAGCAAACACATGGTCTTCGTCCACCCAAAACCAGAGTCTTCGTGAACGCGCCACCCTTTGGTCCTGGACACTGTCACAAAACATGGGTCCTGCACACGGACCCGGAAAATGGCGCATGGACATCGCGAGGGCAGACTTGTTCGATGGAAAAAGACAACCAAGGAGGGCACACAACGATTGGTTACACTGGGGTTACGAGCTGGGTTGGATGGGGTTGATTGTGCTTGCCGTATTTGTGGGGCTTCATCCCTGGCTTGCCCTAATCTCAGCGCCTTTGTTCTTCCTATGGTTCCCAACGGAACGGCCTGATTTCATGCTCGCTGTTGCATTGGTTGCCAGCACAGGAAAGCTTGACCGTCATGTCGCTCCACCCGTGCTGTCGATTATAGAGGCTTCTACCCCAAGACGCTGGGTGGCCATTGCCATCCTAGGAACAGGAATGGCGTGGATGTCCGCATTGACTTTGGCCATGAACTCCATTCGTGTGCAGCGCCATGTGGGGGCCCACATAGCCTCCCATCGAATGCTACCCCCTTTGTCTCGTCTCGATCGATTGTCGCTTGAATGGTTCCCTGAAGGCGTACGAGGCAATTCTGACGGTTGGATGAGACTCATGCAATACGCCATGGACGACGGGAAACCGTGCGAGGCCCTCGGTTGGGGAGCAAGACGCCAAAAAAGGGCATTTCCAGCCCTGATCAACTTGGAAATGAAAGCCGAGCAGGACTGCCCATGACCCGTCATATGGGTGGAAGAGGGCGTATACGCCCAAAATATTATGTACCTTACACCAAATCATTTGTCATGATTCGATCTTTTTCAATCGGCCTTGCCCTTGCTGTGGGGTTCGGTCTCACATCATTGGCACAGGTGCCAGGATGCACAGACCTTTTGGCTTGCAATTTCGATTTCTGGGCCACTGAAGACGACGGCAGCTGCACCTTTTGTTGCGACCAATACGTGGACTTGTCAGGCACCTCAACTGGCGGAATTACCAATGTTTGTGGTTGCACTGACCCACTTGCATGCAACTTTGATTTCTGGGCCACCGAAGACGACGGCAGTTGCACCTTTTGTTGCGCCGAAGTTGTGGATTTTTCGGCGATTCCCATTGGTGGAGTCACACCTGTTTGTGGTTGCACCGACCCCAATGCTTGCAATTATGATTCAGAGGCGTGGATTGATGATGGAAGTTGCCACGTTTTGTGCCAGTATTGCAAAGAAGGCACGGTTTGGGACGAGGCTCTCCAAGGCTGCATCGTTGCCAACCCAGCAGACATCAACCTTGACGGTTGCGTTCAACTCAACGACCTCCTCGACCTCTTAACCGCCTACGGCGGGTGTGAGCCTGAAGAGTCAGCATGGCAGTGCGGAGATCCTCTCGAGTATCAAGGCTACGACTACGAGACGGTACTTATCGGCGAGCAGTGCTGGTTTGCGGAAAATCTTCGCAATGAGAATTACCGCAGTGGTGATGCCATTGCCAACAATTTGTCAGATCTCGAGTGGAGCAGTACAGTTTCGGGGGCTTCAACGGTTTACGGCGAAGGGAATCATATGTGCGGAGACTTTGCTCCCAACGGTGATGCTTGTGATGATGTCTTTGCTTTGAATGAATATGGAAGGCTCTACAATTGGTATGCTGTGGACTCACCTCTCGGTTTGTGTCCCTCAAGTTGGCACGTAGCTTCAGATGCCGAATGGATGGATTTGGAAATGCATCTCGGTATGTCTGTGACAGAAGTTAACTTGACGGGTTTCAGGGGGATCAACGAAGGAACTAGCCTAAAGGCTATTGCGGGATGGTTTTCCTCTGGAGGCGGGGACAATTCCTCAGGGTTTTCAGCACGTCCTGGCGGCCTCAGAGCAGGTGACGGAGATACCCAGTTTTTGAACGGCGGGGGCGGTACCTCATTTTGGACGTCTTCAAAAGACCCTGGAGAACCGCCATGGTTTAGAGGGCTGACCGCTGTTTCTACAAGCGCAGAACAAATAAATCGCAACAATACAGCCTTGTCGAGCACTGGCTATTCCGTCCGTTGCATCAAAGACGCTGAATGATGAACCGCTTCTTCACACTTCTCTTGACTGCTTCTAGCTTGACTGCTGTTGGGCAGAGCGGCGTCTGTAATTACCCCATATTGCAGGTTCCGCAAGTCGTTTTATTGGAGGGAAATGGAGTTTGGCTCTCTGCTACTTCTTCTGATCCGTTAATCTGGAATTTAGATGTCGTTGCAGATTCCATTTTCGTTACGAGTTGTGGCATTTATGAGGTCCAGGAACTCATTGACTGGGGCAATGGTCTGATAACCCCCTGTGCATTTATTTCGGTGATATCCGTTGTGAGTGAAGAATGTCCAGAAACACTTATCCCTAGTTTTTGCGGAGAAGGGACGGTTTGGGACATTGCTACTTCGACGTGCATTTCAGCCAATACGGCTGACATCAACAACGACGGCTGCGTCCAACTCAACGACCTCCTCGACCTCTTAACCGCTTACGGTGATTGCGCTGCTGAAGAATCAGCGTGGCAGTGTGGTGATCCGCTCGAGTATCAGGGCTACGACTACGAGACTGTGCAGATAGGGGAGCAGTGTTGGTTTGCGGAGAATCTGCGGGCTGAGAACTACAGGAATGGGGATTCTATTTTGGCCAATCTAAATGACGACCAGTGGTACAGTACAACCTGGGGCGCGGTTGCCGTGTACGGGGAGGGAAGCAGCACTTGTTTCACGAATACTCCTGATGGCGATGCGTGCGATGACGCATGGTCCCTGAACGAATATGGTCGTTTGTATAACTGGCATGCGGTCAATGACTCACGTGGATTGTGTCCGGTTGGATGGCACGTGCCGTCAGACGAAAATTGGATAACGATGGAAATGGCATTGGGGATGAGCGAAGCGGAGGCCAACCAAACAGGCTTGAGAGGAGCCGACCAAGGCACACAAATGAAAACGGACTATGGGTGGTACGCTGGTGGCAACGGCACGAACTCGAGCGGTTTTTCAGGTTTGCCGGGCGGCGACCGCACCGACAGTGGAGGCTTCAATAATACTGGATATTACGGTTACTGGTGGAGTTCCTCGCCCAGTAGCACCGACGCGTGGTTCCGAGTCCTGTTCATCGAAAACGAGAATGTCGGCCGCTTCAGCAGCAGTCCGCTACTCGGCTTTTCTGTTCGTTGCGTCCGGGATGCCGAGTGAGGGGCCTTCTTCAACCCCAAGCCAAGGAGGGGTCTTTGATGGAGTAGGTGTGCTTTCACGCAAACCCCTTCTCTCCTGCATCAAGCCCTCCCTTTGAGCTACTAGACTTATGTCGTATTTTATTGGTCCTCAAACTTTGACCTATGAAACGACTTATTGCTTTGATGGTTTTTGCGTCAGCCATTTACACGCACGCACAAGGTGTGTATTGCCTCACTTTGACCGTCACGACTGACAACTACCCCAGCGAAAC
>CAZKGY010000001.1:0-25040 GCA_964552305.1 uncultured Comamonadaceae bacterium | reverse complement strand
CTTGAGGTTCTCAAACAACTGGCCCCAACGAGCCACGAGCTCTTCCAAATCGTTGTGCAAATCCGCCGATCCCTTGTTCTCGGCCACCGTCCGAACGATGATGCCAAATCCGGGAGGCTGAATGCTTTGCATGAGTCGCTTCAGCCTGTTGCGTTCCTTCTCGCCTTTGATGCGCGATGACAGGCTCACCTTGTCGCTGAACGGCACGAGCACCAGATACCGACCCGGCAAACTGACTTCTGCCGTCAATCGAGGCCCCTTGGTGCTGATTGGCTCCTTGGCCACTTGAACCAACACGAGCTGGGACGCGGACACGTAGTCCTTCATCTTTCCCTTCCGCTCAATGTCTGGTTCGCGCTTGAATTTGCTGATGTCGGCGGTGGGTTGTTTGCCCGACATCACCCGCTTCACCCACTGCTGCTGGGTCTTGTATTGGGGACCCAAATCTTGGTGGTGCAAGAACGCGTCTTTGCCGTGGCCCACGTCCACGAAGCCCGCGTTCAAATTGGGCATGACCTTCCTGACGCGGCCGACGTACATGTCACCCACGGCATAGTTCACCTCTCCCCGATCCCGGTGCAACTCGACGAGTTGCCCGCCTTCGAGCAGGGCGATGTCGACGCCTGACGACGTCGAATTGATGAGGAGTTCGACGTCCATCACGTGAAGTCTGCGACGGGTTGAGGATGCACCTCAACCCATCAAACGCTTACTTCTTCTTGTGACGGTTTTTACGAAGACGCTTCTTACGCTTGTGCGTGGACATCTTATGACGCTTGCGCTTTTTTCCGCTTGGCATGATGGTATGGTTTATATGCTTGGGCTGGGTTCGCCAGCTTCAAGACGTTCGATGATTCCTTCCACGCTTTGTGCGACCACAGTGTCAGGCGCAAGCGGGAGGTAAGATTTGTATTCGTTGAGGGCTGCCTCGGTTTGGCCCATGGCTTCGAGACATCGAGCCTTGAAGAAACGACCATTGGCATAAAGCTCGTCGGCAGCCACGCACAAGTCAAACCCAGCAACGGCTTCCTCCAGAAACCCCTCTTCAAGGTTCAACATGGCCATCTCCCAATGGGCATCGACGTTGTCGGGCCTCGCGTCAATGACTTGAGTGAAGCGCTCGCGCGCCTTCTCCAATTGACCGCTTTGGACAGCGAATCGACCCAACCACAACACCGCTTCAAGGTTGGGCGGCTCTTCGTCTGCCATGGCCCGGAGCTCCATGATCCCTTCCATGGGGTTTTCTCCGCTCACCTTGGCAATCGCCAACTCGATGGGGCTAGACTCCACCATGGGCGCCGCAGGCTCCGAAGACGAAGGAACCCTCGGCATCCACAACACCGCAACCACAAGCACCGCAGCGCCTGCAATCAAAGCCATGTTGGAGGTGGAGAGTTTCATGAAGCCTTGGGGATTATTGGACCTTGACGTTCGTCTTCACGTTTTCCACGAAATCCTTGCTTGGTTTGAACGAAGGGATGTTGTGGGCGGGAATTTGGATGGCCTTCTTGGCCAAAATGTTGCGGCCGGTTTTGGCGGCACGCGTTTTCACCACAAAGCTGCCAAATCCACGCAGGTAGACGTTTTCTCCGCTTTCGAGGTTGCTGCGCACGGCGCGCATGAAGGCCTCTACAGTCGCTTGCACGTCCCCTTTCTCCATTCCGGTCTGCTCAGAAATTTGGCTTACGATGTCCGCTTTGGTCATGGTCTGTCGGTTCAATTCAGGTTGTCAATGTATTCAATCCCTTGAAAAACAGGTTTCTGCCGGGCTTTTCAGGGGTGCAAAAATAGGCCCATACCTTTGAAAACGAAATGAATGAGGCGAGAAATCTGGAAAATTTTCCTGGCAACCACCCGGCCGTCGCGTCCAAACGCCGACTCAAGGCTTGGTACACGCAGGTCAAGCGCGATTTGCCGTGGCGTGCATCGCCGAGTATCTACGGAACGTGGTTGAGTGAAATCATGTTGCAACAGACCCGAATGGAGACTGGCGTGCCACGTTGGCATGCCTTCATGGAAGAATTCCCCGCGGTAAACGACCTGGCACAAGCCAGCGAAGGCCAAGTCATGAAGGCATGGGAAGGGCTCGGCTACTACCGCCGGGCAAGGCTTCTGCACGCCGCTGCCAAAGAAATCGTCCAGCGAGGTGGATTCCCGAGCACCCGAGTCGACTGGCAAAGCCTTCCTGGCATTGGGGACTACACCTCCGCAGCCATTGCCTCCATCGCGTTTGGCGAAGCTGTCGCTGCGGTGGATGGAAACGTGCAACGCGTGGTGTCCCGTTTGTTCGCCATGGACCTTCCCGTGGACAAAGGCGAAGGCAAGCGAGCCATCCAGGCAGGGGCTGACGCCTTGCTGGACGTGGAAGACCCAGGCATGCACAACCAAGCCATGATGGAACTGGGCGCCTTGGTGTGCACCCCGCGGAATCCCCAATGCGAAACGTGCCCATTCTCGTCGGCTTGTTCGTCCAGCGGGAACCTGGATTTGTGCCACACCCTGCCCGCCAAGACCCCCAAAAAGGCACCGAAGGAATGGCGTTTGTCCCTGGATGTGTTCCACCACGGCGACGAGGTGATCTTGGTCCAACGCCCGGGCGAGGGCATATGGGCGGGCCTTTGGTCGTTCCCAGAATCGGACCCCACTGCGTCCGCGGGACACCCCATGCTTGACGAACCCGTGAGGCACCTGTTGACCCACAAAAAAATTGAGGCTCAATTTTGGTCCCATCCCCAGGAAAGCAAGCAGGCTCTGGAAGCCAAAGCCCTGGCGCTGAATGGCCAAGTGACGACGTGGGACGCATCGGCCACGCTCGCCATGCCCAGGCTTTTGACGAAAACCCGTGACGTACTGGGCCAGGCCCTGCTTCGACGACAAAATCCGTAACTTCGGCTCATGGCAGGAATCAACAAAGTCATCCTCGTGGGCAACCTGGGTCAGGACCCCGAACTGCGTTACACCCCCAATGGCATCGCAGTCTGCACGCTGCGCATGGCCACTTCTGAGTCTTACACCGACCGCGCCTCGGGAGAACGCATCACCAACACCGAATGGCACAACGTCGTGCTTTGGAGGGGGTTGGCTGAAACCGCCGGCAAGTACTTGAAGTCTGGCTCTCAGGTATTCATCGAGGGCAAATTGAAAACGCGCAACTGGCAAGACCAACAGGGCCAGCAACGCTACACCACCGAAGTGGTGGCAGACGTCATGCAGCTCCTCGACCGGGCTCCCCGGAATGGCAACAACGCCGCACCCCAAGCGGCGGCACAGCCTGTCGTGACCGAACCTGTGGCTGCGGCGCAGCCTGCTGCCCAACCTGCAGCCCCCGCTGGCGGCGCAGACGACCTGCCGTTCTAACGCGGCCCCATGGACGAACCATCCTTGTTGACGGTGCTGCTTGATCACGGCATGACGCTGGGCGTCGTGGCGCTTTTGTTGGGAATTTCCGCCCTTGTTTCTGGGTCGGAAGTGGCGTTCTTCAGCTTGTCTCCGCAGGCCCTCCACGACCTCGAACAGGAGGACAACCCCGCTTCCAAAAGGGTCCTTCGTTTGCTCCAAACGCCTGACAACATCGAAGGGCCGCGCAACCTGCTCGGCACCATCCTCGTCGTCAACAACCTGGTGAATGTGGCCATCGTCCTGATTGCCACCGTGCTGGCCGAGAGCATGTTCCCGAGCGAAAGCTTGCCCGCATGGCTGAACACCGCCATTCATGTGGTGGGTGTCACCTTCGTCTTGGTGCTGTTTGGCGAAGTCATTCCCAAGGTCTACGCCACTTCGTACGGGGTGCATCTGGCCAAATTCATGGCCGCGCCCTTGCTCGCTGCCCAGCGGCTGTTTCTACCTGCTTGGTGGCCCCTGGTTCGCATGGGGCGATGGTTGGACGGTCGTTTGAGGACACCGGCAGCAGCGCTTAGTGTGGAAGACCTGGAGACTGCCTTGGAACTCACCGACAACGCCGAGCGAACGCAGGAAGAACAGCGCATCCTCGAAGGCATCGTGAACTTTGGGTCGAAAGACGCCAAGCAAGTCATGACGCCTCGAACCGACGTGTTGACGTTTGCGATGACCGAAAAATGGCCCCACGTCCGTGCGACCATCGTCGCCTCCGGCTTCAGTCGAATTCCGATTCACGAAGGATCCGCCGACCAAATCGTCGGTGTCCTTCACGTCAAGGACCTCATTTCCGAGCTTCACAAAGACGACCTGTTGTGGCACGAGTGCATTCGCCCCCCCATGTTCGTGCCCGAGAGCAAGAAAATCGACGACCTTCTCAGGGAATTCCAGGAACGCAAGGTGCATTTGGCGATTGTTGTCGACGAATACGGCGGCACGAGTGGCATCGTCACCTTGGAAGATGTGTTGGAAGAAATCGTGGGTGAAATCGCGGACGAGTTTGACGACGAGGAGGTCAACCACAGTTTTTTGGACGCCAACACGGTGCTCATGGAAGCCAAAACACCACTCTTGGATGCGTACCGCATCTTGAAATTGGACGAAGAGCGCTGGGAGATGGCCAAGGGCGAAAGCGACACCCTCGGAGGCTTCATGATTGAACAAGCCGAGCGTCTGCTGAAGCAAGGCGAGGAAATCGAGTTTGAAGGGGTCAAAATGGTGGTTGATGCAGGCGATTCTCGTCGAATCCATCGCATCAAGGTCATCCTCCCTTCGGACCCCCCAAATCCCGAAGACACATGAGCCTCAAGCGGTGGGTTGGCGTGGTCCCATGGTGGCTCGTCGCAGGCATGGCCCTGCTCCTGGGCGCCGTGGCGTGGTGGATTCAGCCCGAGCCCGTCTGGGTGCCGAAGCCCAACGGCCACGTGCGCATCGCCCTGCCCGACACCCAAACCGTGGCCTACCAGTCTCCGTGCAAGGGCATGTTCCGCATCCCCACCTACATGAACGTGGAGCGTTCGACCAAGTCCGGGGAAGAAGCGTGCTGGTTCAACTTGGTCGCGCCTCGCTTCAACGCCAAAATGCACGTGACGGAAGTCCCGGTGAACAACAACTTGACCCAGTTGCTGGAAGACGCCCAATCCATGGTCTTTGGCCACGAAGTCGCAGCCTCTGGTTTGCGCCAGCAACGGCTGGACTACCCAGACAAAACTGGGGTGCTGTTCGTGTTGGAAGGCCCCGTGGCCACGCCGCTTCAGTTCTTCGTCACCGACAGCGTCACGTTCACACGCGGCTCGTTGTACTTCAACCACAGGCCCAATCCGGACAGCGTCGCCCCCGTGTTGGCACGGCTCGAGTCCGACCTTCAGTTGTTGATGGAAACCATCGAATGGATGCCATGAGCGTGTGGATCTGTGACGTTGGCAACACACGGGTCAAATGGGCCCGATTCCCTGACGGCGCCCGCCCGGAGGCTGAGCCCTTGGCCGTCCATGCCCTCCCGAAATCGTCCAAGCCTGCCGAAGCCCTCGACTTGGGTGTCCTTGCCACCGATTCCATCCTTGTGACGGGGAGTGGCGACTTGACTCCCTGGGCGACGGCGTGGCCCCATGCCAAGGTGTGGCAGGATGGCATGGCCTCTCCCCTTCGAACCACCACCAAATCAGGACTAGGCACCGACAGGGTGGCCAACGCCTTTGCCTTGCAGGCAGGGTGCCTGGCTTCTCTCGATTGCCGTGGCAATTGGTTGGTCGTGGACGTTGGGACCTGCGTCACCTTGGACCTTTGGCACGACAAGAAGCACCGAGGTGGCGTCATCGCCCCAGGCTTGCAAATGCGGTTGGCCAGCATGCACGATGGCACCGCGTCCTTGCCCCACCTCGTGGCGACGAGCGACACACGAGCACCCCACTTGGGCCAAACCACCCGAGAAGCCATGCTGGCAGGCGCCATCGGAGGCTTGGAAGCTGAAATCCACGGCCGGTGGGCTTTGTTGTGCCAAAACGTGCCAAACCTTGGGGTCATTTTGACAGGAGGCGACGCGCCTCGCTTGGAACTACGTGACATCTCACCGAAATTCGCGGACGCTCATTTGACCCTGAAGGGCTACCATGCACTCTTTCAACACCTTTGATTCCTCGTGCTTTGTCAAGAATGGCAAGCGTTTCGCCTGGCTCATGGTGCTCGCGTGCTGCCTGGGCATGCCCACGGCTTTTGGCCAAGAAACCGACTTCAGTCCCTTCGCCCGCTACGGGTTTGGCACCTGGCAACGCGCCATGACACCAGGTCTGGCAGCGATGGGTGGAACGACCACCGTCACCGGAAGCACCAGCTTGATCAACCCCGACCAGCCGGCGTCAGTGGCCGCCGTGGCCAACCCCACATTCCAGTCGTCCTTCTTTTCTCAAGCCGTCCGCTTGCGCGAAGGCAGCGCCGAAGCCCAAGCAACCACCGGGGGACTCGGCAACCTCGGGTTGATTGTGAAGCGCCCGCAACGGTTGTCCGGGTTTTCTTTGGGGTTGACCCCGCTCACGAGCAAGGCGTTCTCGGTCCGCCGAACGACCACCGACCCCCTTTTGGGCGACGTGACCGAATACTACGACGGATCGGGTGGCATGGCCAGGGCCTACAGTGGATTGGCAAGGGGTTGGCGCTTGAAGCAATGGCGCAAGGCCGGGGCACAGGACAGCGTGCTCATCACCACCCATGGCATGTATTTGGGTGCGCAATTCGACTACTGGTTTGGCGACGCAATCCAAACCTCCTTTTTGGACATCGAAGACGTGAACTACCGCGACGTGCGTTCTCAAATTTCCAACCGACACCGGTCCTCCGGCATGACGGTTGGCGCAGAGACCTTCCACACGTTGTTTTCTCGGTTCAAGAACAAGCAGTTTTTGGGAAGCCTCACCTTGAAAACGGGCGTGACGTGGAGCCCCTCAAGGACGTTGTTGACGGACTACTCGGAAGTCATCCAGTCCACGGTAACCGTGAGTGGGGTCGTCGCGCCAGTGGATTCGTCGTTCAGCGAAACGAGCCAAAAGCAGGGCGAGGTTCCAGGCAAATGGTCCGCCGGTGCGGGGCTCATTTGGAATGGCAAGTCTGGCGCGCGGTGGGAGATGTACTTCGACCACCACCGACAAGCTTGGGCCGCTTCCGCGGACACCCTGGCCTACTTGATGGATGCCCAAAGCTCCTGGGCTGACGCCACGCGGTCGGCAGTGGGCTTGGCTTGGACGCCCGGGAGGAAATCAGGAAAGGTGAACCGCACCACCTGGCGGACAGGTGTGAATTGGTCCACCCTCCCAGTGGTCCTCGAAGGTGCCGACGGAGATGCGGTCCCGCTCAACGAATGGCGCGTGGCCATGGGCTTTTCCACCCCGCTCAAAGGGAGCCGCAGCGCGAGTCAATTCCACTTTGGCATGGATGTTGGACGACGAGGCACCATGGACGAAACCATGCACGAAGAATTTGGGGCCCGCCTGCATTTGGGCTGGTCCATGACTCCATTTGTCAAAAACCTTTGGCTCACTCCACGGTTGTACGATTGAGCCCTTTCTACCCTGAACAAGAACCATTGAACCCTTATTTGACCTGAACCATGAAGGATTTCATCACCAAGGCATTCCTCCTGTTCGCTTGCGGCGCACTCGCGTCACACGCATCCCACGCGCAAGACGAGAAATACGGAGACACGCCTGAACAGCAGCTGCTGTGCAAAGAAGGATTGAGCGTGTACCGCTCGTACAAAAAGCAGAAGAACTACGCCGAGGCCTACACCCAGTGGCGGAAGGCTTGTGAGGTTTGCCCTGAGACGGCGAGCGAAGGCATTTACGCCGACGGCACCTCCTTCATCAACTACGTTTTGAAAAGCGTGGACGCCGAAGACCCGAGGCACGCCGCGCTGGTGGACAGCCTGCTTTACTTGCACGACAAGCGCATGGAGCTTTTTCCAAGCACCAAGCGCAAGCCCAACAACCGCTGCGAGATCCTCGGCCGGAAAGCCTCGGACTTTTACAAGTACAACGCAGACAGCCACCAAGAAGCCTACGAGATGTTCAAAGAGAGCTTGGAATGCTTGGGTGCCTCTTCGTCTGCCACCACCATGTACCAGTACTACACGGCAAGCTTTTACACGCTGACCCGCTCGCTGAAGGGTGACTCGACCGCGCAGCAGACCATGCGCGCTCAGATGTTGACCGACTACTTGCTCATTGGGGATTACATCGCGCAGGCCGTGACCAAGGCAGAAGAAGCAGGCAAGGCCAAAGATTTGGAGCGTTTGGACAAGGCGAAAGGCAACATTGAAACGGTGTTCTTGGCAATCGCCGATTGCGCCGACATGGTGCCCGTGCTCGAACAATCGGTGGCCGCCGCGCCCGAGGACATGGAACTGAAAGCCAAAGTCCTCCGCCTGTTGAACAAAAAGGAATGCACCGAAAACGACCTCTTCCTCCCTGTTGCCACAGCGGTGTATGCCTCAGAGCCTTCTGCTCCAGCGGCCTTTGCCATCGGCATCGGCTTTGCCAAGAACACGCAGATGGATTCCAGCTTCAAGTACATGGAGGACGCGGTCAACCGCTGCGACAGCTGCCCTGAGCTGCAGACGTACATGTTGAAGGCAGGACAAATTGCCAGTGCCCTGGGACGTGCCAGCACCGCCAAGCAATACGCCCGAAAGGTGTTGGAACAGGACCCCGAAAACGGCGAGGCGTACATGCTCATCGGCGATGCCATTGCGGGAAGCAGCAAGGCCTGCGGCGATGGCCAACTGGGAAGCCGTTCCGTGTTTTGGGTGGCGTCTGACTACTACGCCCGCGCCAAGCGCATGGACGCCGAACTCGCCGAGCGTGCCGACAAGAAGATGGCAAGCATGGCCAAGCAATTCCCCTCTGTGGAGGACATCTTCACCTACGGAAAAACGGAAGGCAGTTCTTACCAAGTGGCAGCCACACCCGGTTGTCCGTGTGCCGGAGAAACGACCACCATCCGCATCCGCTGATGGCTTGGGGGCCTTTTCGCCCGTTGACAACATGCCGCCCGCGCTTGCGGGCGGCTTGCTTTGGCGCAGCCACGGTGCTGGTTTCGTGCCAGCCGTTCGCGAGCGACGAAGCCCAAAAGGCGGCTGAGCAAGAACACGCCCTTCGCACCGTGCCTGTCCAGACCATCGTGGATGGCTCGTTTGAATACACAGAACGGGGAGAAGTGGTGAATGCCTTGGTCGCCGGCAAGCTTGATCGGTGGGAAGAAGGCCCCCGCAACGACGGGCAATGGACCGTCAGCGAAGGCTTCACCCTGTTCATTGGGGGAGCCCAAGGCAACCACCACGCCACGCTGAGCGCCACGCGTGGTACGTACGACGACCAACACGGCCACCTCGAAGCATGGGACGACGTCGTCCTGGTCAACGAAGAGGGCGATCGGCTGCTCACCGAGCACCTGGTCTGGTTGCATGATTCCGACCTCGTCCGCACCGAACGGCCCGTGGAAATTTTCACCGACCAAGGGGTGCTTCGTGGGACGGGACTGCGCGCAGACAGCCAGTTTGAAACGTACCAAATCCTGCGTCCCACCGGTTCGTTTGAACTGTCTTTGGACGACCAGAAACCCTCGCCAGATGAGTGAGCAACCCATCGAATTGAAGACGGCCAAGGCCGCCGAAAAATTTTGGCTTGTCGCTTCCGTGGCCACCACGGCGTACGTGGCCTGGACGCTTGCATCCGAAGGCCAACCACGTTGGAGTTTGGCCCTCTTCCCCGTCATCTCGTGGCTGTGGTATGGCGTCCGCCGGGTGTATCGCCAAAAACTCGAAGCCCGCTCCAATCCGTGATTCCCCGTATCTTTCGGTGAAGCCCTGAATGCCCCCATGGATCCCGACCCCTCGAGTCCCCTTGTCATCGTTGCCCTTTCATTGGTCGCTTCTGCCTTCTTCTCGGGCATGGAGATGGCGTTTGTGGCTTCCAGCCGGTTGCAAACGGAACTGAATGCCCAACAATCGTTGCGGGGAAAGGTCGTTGCGTTCTTGTCGGACCACCCTCAGTTGTTCATCGCCACCATGCTCGTTGGCAACAACCTGGCGCTGGTCATTTGTGGCATGGAGTCTGGCGAATACCTGAGCAACCAACTGTTCGGCGTGACAGGATGGCAATCGTCGCCTCAACCCATGCTGGTGCTCGCCACCCAGACCCTCCTCACCACTGCCGTGGTGCTTGTTTTGGCGGAATTCCTTCCCAAATCCTTGTTTCACGCGTCCCCGAACAAATGGCTGCACACGTTGGCTTACCCCCTGCTCGTGCTTTTCGCCGTGCTTGCCATCCCTGCGTGGATCATCATGACGTTGAGCAAGGCGTTGTTGAGGCCGTTTGTTTCAGGCCAAATCAACGTGGATGTGGACCACCTCGGTGCCCACGACCTGGACCACTTCCTCAAAGGCGTCAGTGGACGAATGGAACCGGAACAAGAACTGGAGCACGAGCTTCAAATCCTGCAAAACGCCCTCGATTTGCCGGACATCCAGGCGCGGGAAAGCATGGTTCCCCGGAACGAAGTGGTCGGCGTGGAGGCGTCCATTGGTCTCGCCGATTTGCAGAAAACCTTCGCTGAAACGGGCTTCTCCAAGCTGGTGGTTTACGACGGGGACATCGACCACATCGTGGGTTACGTGCATGCCAAAGACCTGTTTCGAAGGCCGGAAAGTTTGCGCGAGATTCTGCATCCGACATTCGTCGTGCCTGAGCCGATGGCTGGCGACGTTCTTCTGAAGCAATTCCTGTCTCGACGGCGCCATTTGGCCGTGGTGGTGGATGAGTTTGGCGGCACCGCGGGCATCCTGACCATGGAGGACATCGTGGAGGAATTGCTCGGCGAAATCGAGGACGAACACGACCAAGTGGACGACCTCAGCGAAACACAACTCGACTCCGGGGCTTGGCGGGTCCCTGCAAGGAAGGAGATTCGTGCATTGAACGACAGCCACGACTGGCGGCTTCCGGAGTCCGATGCATACGACACGTTGGGAGGACTGGTGCTCGACGAATTGGGCGACATCCCGGCCACAGGAACCGTCTTGGAACTGGAAACCGTTCGTCTCGTGGTCCGAGAAGTGGCTGACAACCGCATCGAGTGGGTGGAAGTCTCGCCGGTGCTCTGAAGCCCTCCTATGGGGACGCTCGCTGTTTGCCTCGGAAACGTTATCTTCGCGAACCTGTAAAAACACTAAGCCAGAGGACTTATGGCAATGATTGAACAAATTCGCAACAGGCAAGGCTTGTTGCTCGTGATGATTGGCATCGGAATGGTCGGATTCCTGATCCCCTACGACGCCGTGTTGGCCCTGATGGGACAAGGCAACGCCCGCGACGTGGGCTCCGTCGGTGGAGAGAGCATCTCCGCGTTGGACTACCGCATGCAACTCGACGAGCGCCGTCGGTTGGGCTTCTCAGGAGACCAACTCCAAGACGAAGTATGGGGCGACATCACCGCTGGGATTGTCTTGGACGACACGTACGACGCCTTGGGCTTGGAGGTGACGGATGCCGAATTCGAAGAAATGCTCTTCGGCACCTTGGATTCCCCTTACATGTCTCGTGCCTTCTACAGCAATGGCGAAAACAAGGCGTTCTGGCAGCAGAACTTTGGCGCCATGCTCACCACGGACCAGGGCAAGGTGAACTTGTTGAGCTACAAGAAGCTCATCATCGAAAAGCGGAAGAAGGAAAAAATGGACGCCCTCCTCGAGGATGCCCTGTACACCAACTCCCTCGAAGGCAAGTACGACCACATCAACGCCGAGCGCAAGGCCGAGGTGAAATACGTGGCCAAGCTGTACAAGAACGTGGCAGACGACGAAGTGTCTGTTTCGGAAGGCGACATCAAGGCCTACTACAACGCCCACAAGAACGACCCGAAGTTCCAGCAGAAGGAAGGCCGTGACTTGACGTACGTCAAGATTCCCGTTGGTGCCAGCGAGTCGGACATCAAGGCCATGGAAGTGGAGCTTGAAGCCTTGGCTGAGGAATGGGGCGAGGCAGACGACGCCGAAGCCTTCGCGACGGCAGCGAATGACGGACGTGCAGACGTGAGGAACCTCCGTTTGGCACAAGTCGAAGCCGACATCAACGAATCTGCGTTCTTCGAAGGCGCAGTGGGTGACGTGGTGGGGCCTTACACCAAGTCTGGCCAAATGATCGTGGCTCGGGTGCTCGATCGTTCCATGGTGCCTGACGAGGCGGCCAAATGTCGCCACATCTTGTTGACGGCAAAAGACGCCACCGACGAAGCAGAAATGGCCGAGCTCGGTGCCCGTGCGGACAGCTTGAAGCAGGTGTTGCGCAACGGAGGTGACTTCGACGACTTGGTGCAGCGCTTCTCAGGCGACCCAGGATCCAAAGCCACAGGCGGGGTGTACGACTTCTTCCCCAAGGGACGCATGGTGAAGCCGTTTGAAGATTTCTGCTTCGACAAGCCAGTGGGATCCCTCGGCTGGGTGGAAACGACCTACGGGGTGCACCTCATCGAAGTGCTCGATCGTCGTGACGAAGTGGAAGAGGCCCGGGTGGCGTACATCACAAGGGCCGTCGCAGCTTCGAATGAAACGGCCCGCGATGCCTATGCCCAAGCAAGCGAATTTGCCATCAACGCCAGCGACAAGGACGCCTTGATTGCTGCCGCTGAGGAGGCGGGGTACAGCACCACCGAAGCCAAAGACATCGCGGTGAACGCGCGCTCCATCGCGGGGATGCGCGACGGCAGCGAAATTGTGGGCTGGGCATACCGCAGCGAGGTTGGCGAGATTTCCAACCCCATCCTGACGGCCGATTTCTACGTGGTCGCCCACCTGGACGCCGCCAAAGAAGATGGTGTACCCAAGCTTGAGGACGTCAAGGAAGAAATGACCACTGGAGCCATGAACGAAGCCAAAGGCAAGCTCTACGCAGAACGCATGAATGGCGCCAACTTGGACGACATCGCTGCGGCCGTGGGCGAAACCGTGAAAACCGCACGCGACCTGAGCGTGAAGTTTCCCACGCTTCGTGGAAGTGGCGCGGGTGCCGAACCCAAGGTGGCTGGCGCAGCGTTGGCCATCCCTGTCGGCAACCTCTCTTCCCCCATTGTGGGCAAGGAAGGGGTGTGGGTCATCGCCCCCCAGAAGGTGTCAGAGGCGAGCAGCAAAGACAGTTACTTGGAAGAGCAAAGCACGCTGGCCTCTCGCGCCCGTGCGAACTTCCCCTTCACGCTCCTCAGCACGATGCAAAAGGCTGCCGGCGTGGATGACAACCGTCGTCAGAACTGATTCTTCGACGCTCTAAGAACAAAAAACCCCGCCCCAGTGGCGGGTTTTTTTGTTCATGCCTTGTTGCACCAAAGCAGACAGCCGTCGCCGTAACTCAAGAAGCGATACCCTTCTGAAAGCGCCTCGGCGTACATGGATTTCCAAGCCGCCATCCCTGTGGCGGCAGCCACCAAGCAGAGCAACGTGCTTCCTGGTTGGTGGAAGTTCGTGACAAGGCCATCCACCATGCGGATGGCGTATCCAGGTTTGATCATCAGCTGCGTCTCAAAGCCCCATGAGTCATCCACCCATGGTGCATGCTCAAGGGCATGATTCAAGGCATCCAAATCGCTCCACGACTCAAGGGTGGATGCCTCTCCTTCGTAGGGCGTCCACTGGGGCAGCACCGCCGGCCATTCTCCGTAGGCCTTGTGCCAAGCAGTCATCCAATACAAGCTCTCCATGGCCCGCAGCGTGGTGGTTCCCGTTGCCACCCGTTTGCGTTGGTTGGCCATGGTGCGGAGGATTTCTCGGTCGAAAAGGCAACGCTCGGCGTGCATGGCATGCGAAGCAATGCTTCCTTCTCCAAGGGGCTTGAAGGTCCCCGCCCCCACGTGCAGGGTCAGTCGATTCAACGGGGTACCCCGCTCCTCGAGCGCCGAAAGCAACACGTCGTCGTAATGCAATCCCGCCGTCGGCGCGGCCACGCTTCCAGGCGTCATGGCAAACACCGTTTGGTAGTCTTCTTGGTCCTTCAAGGTGTCCGCCCGTCGCATGTAGGGTGGCAGTGGGGTCCGCCCCAAATCCTCGAGGACTTCGCCAAACGTCCTCGTGCCGTCGGAAACCCAAGAAAGGAGGACCTCGTGAGCCCCGTCCTCCCCCTGTCCCGCGTACTCAATGGTCAGCGTGCACGCCCTGCCTTCCACGGACGCCACGCCTTGGCTCCATCGCTTCACATTGCGAATCATGGCCTGCCAGCGCACTGGCGCGGTGGCGGCCAAGGCCTCCTCATGCAGCAACCCCGCAGGGGCAAGCAAGAACACCTCGAGTTGCCCCCCTGTCGGCTTGGTGGCTAGGAGTCTCGCGTGGAGGACCTTGGTGTCGTTGGCCCACAAGCCATCCACCCCGTCCAACCAATCCGGAAGCGCTTCAAAGGTGCTGTGTGTCAGTCCGCCTTCAGTGTCGCGAACCAACAACCTGGCGTGACGCCGCACAGCAAGCGGATGCTTCGCGATGGCCGACTCAGGCAGGTCATAATGAAATTCACGAGAGTTCACCAACCAAAGGTACCTCGACACTACCTTCGTTTTCATGGGAAAGCATCTGATCGTTGGTGCAGCGGGCCAGCTTGGCATCGAGCTCATGCTCGCCTTGCAAGACAAGGTGGGGCCGGAGCAAGTTGTGCTCGCGGACATCCGACCCATCCCACACCCAAGCGCGGCAAAGAGCGAATTCGTGCAAGTGGATGCCACCGACGGCGATGCCCTGAAGCACGTGGTGGAACGACACGACGCCACAACCATGTACATGCTTGTGGCCATGCTGTCCGCCAAGGGCGAGGCGGCCCCTATGGAGGCCTGGAGGCTCAACATGCAACCCCTGCTGCACGCGCTGGAGTTGGCCAAAGGAGGACAGATTCAACGTTTGTTTTGGCCAAGCAGCATTGCCGTGTTTGGCCCTGATGCACCCAAACACATGACGCCCCAAACCACCGCCTTGAATCCGACCACGGTGTATGGCGTCAGCAAGGTGGCAGGCGAGTTGTGGTGCAAGTATTACCACGAGCAATACGGCGTGGATGTGCGAAGCTTGCGGTACCCTGGGCTCATCGGGTTTCGCTCCCAACCGGGAGGTGGCACGACGGATTACGCAGTGGAGGCGTTCCATTGCGCAGCCCAAAACGAAGGGTTGACGTGCTACCTGGATGCCCAAGAACGGCTACCGATGATGTCCATGGAAGACGCCGTGCGCGGCACCTTGGAGCTCATGGAGGCGCCATCCGAATCCATCAAAATCAGGACGTCGTACAACCTTCACGGGTGCGATTTCTGCCCGGCAGAACTGGCCGAAGCCTTGAAACAAAAAGGGCTTCCGCTGGCCATGACGTACGCACCAGACCACCGTCAAGCCATCGCGGCCAATTGGCCCGACAGCATCGACGACCGCGAGGCTCGCAACGACTGGGGTTGGCGCGTGAAACACGACTTGGAAGGCTTGGTCGACCACATGATGGACGGCATTCGGCAACCAACCACCGGTGCATAAACCCTTCAAGCCGCCTCATTGGGACTGAGGTTTGGGCTTTTCTTTGCAATCTGAACTTGAAAGAAGAGCCATGGACGCCTTGCATATCAGCAACAGCCTCACCCGCAAAAAGGAAAAGTTTGAACCCATCAACCCCCCTTTCGTGGGGCTCTACGTGTGTGGACCTACGGTCTACAGCAACGTGCATCTTGGGAACGTCAGGACCTTCCTCACGTTTGACATCGTCTACCGCTACCTGCAGCACCTCGGTTACAAAGTCAGGTACGTGCGCAACATCACCGACGTCGGTCACTTGACTGGAGACACGGACGACGGCGAAGACAAAATCGGCAAGAAGGCCAGGTTGGAAAACCTCGAGCCCATGGAAGTCGTGCAGCGCTACACCAACGACTTTCACGACGTCATGGACGTGTTCAACATCCTGCGTCCCTCCATCGAGCCCACCGCCACAGGCCACATCGTGGAACAGATTGAGGCGATCAAAAAAATCATGGACAACGGCTACGCGTACGAAGTCAACGGCAGCGTCTACTTCAGCGTGCGTACGTTCAGCGAAGACCATCCTTACGGGGAACTGTCGGGTCGCAAGATTGACGAGTTGATGAACAACACGCGCGACCTCGACGGCCAAAGTGAGAAACGTGATCCCCTGGATTTCGCCCTGTGGAAGGCCGCCGACTCCAGCCACCTGATGCAATGGCCCTCCCCATGGGGTCAAGGCTTTCCCGGGTGGCACCTGGAATGCTCCGTCATGAGCACCAAATACCTTGGCGAAAGGTTCGACATCCACGGCGGGGGCATGGACCTCAAGTTCCCCCACCACGAATGCGAAATCGCCCAAAACGTGGGGGCCACGGGCTGCGAATGCCCTGTGAATTACTGGATGCACGGCAACATGTTGACCGTCAACGGCCGCAAAATGGCGAAGTCAGAAGGCAACGGCTTCACCCCTGATGAGCTCATCACCGGCAACCACAAGCTTCTGGACAAGGGGTACACGCCCATGACGGTTCGCTTTTTCATGCTCATGGGCCACTACGCCAGCACACTTGACTTCAGCAACGACGCCCTGCAGGCTGCAGAGAAGGGACTTGCCAAACTGGAAAAAGCCATCGAGACGCTGGGCGATTTGAAGCCCGTGGCCGGCGACAACAGCTTCGATGCCCAGGCCTTTGCCGACAAGTGCCATGCGGCGATGAACGACGACTTCAACACCCCCATTCTCATTGCCACGTTGTTTGAAGGCGTCAAAGCCATCAACGGAGCGGCGGCGGGTTTGGTCACGCTCACCCAAACGGACATCGACACCCTCGCGCAAACCTTCCACACCTTCACCCGCGACGTGCTTGGCATCCAAGCCGAAACCGCTGGCGCCGAAGAACACGAGGGAGAGACAGGCGCGCTGCTTGACTTGATTGTGGAAATGAGGACCACGGCCAAGGAAAACAAGGATTGGGGCACGGCCGACAAAATCCGGGACGTGCTCGCCGCCAACGGCATCACCATTCAAGACAGCAAAGATGGGAGCTCCTGGACTCGTGGGTAAAGGCGTTTCGCTGGCCGTTTTGGTGTTCTTGATGCAGGCGTGCAACCCTTCGGAATCAGGGAATGCGCCGGCGACGTCCGCGCCCGCGACGTCCGCCCGCACGTACGAAGTCCCGGCGTTCGACGAAGACTCGGCATACGCCTACGTCGAACGGCAAGTCGCATTTGGCCCACGCGTTCCCAACACCCCTGAGCACGACGCATGCGGCGAATGGTTGGCCCGAGAATTGGAACGGCATGGCGCCCAAGTCCTCGTTCAAGAGGGACGGGCCAGGGCCTACGACGGCACCATTTTGCACATGCAAAATGTCATTGGGTCCTTCCATCCGGAATCGCGTGACCGCATCATGCTCTACGCGCACTGGGACACCCGACCCTTCGCAGACAAAGACAGCACACGCATCCGCGAACCCATCGATGGCGCGAACGACGGAGCTTCTGGGGTTGGCGTGCTGCTCGAGGTGGCGCGTCAATTGGGGCTGAAATCCGCAGACGTCGGGGTGGACATCGTGTTCTTCGATGCCGAAGATTATGGCCGTCCTGCGTGGATTGAAACCACAGAAGGCAGCTTCCGAGACTGGTGCTTGGGAAGCCAATTTTGGGCTCAAAACCCCCATGTCCCGCGTTATCGTGCACGCTTTGGTCTGTTGCTCGACATGGTGGGTGCGGCGGATGCCCGCTTTCACCAGGAGGGAACCAGCCTTCGTTACGCACCCAACGTGGTGCGCAAGGTCTGGCGCCGGGCAGAACTGCTCGGATTTGGGGATCGGTTTTCGAGCGAAGCAACCCCCCAAACCATCGACGACAACCTGTTCGTCTCCGACATGGCAGGCATCCCCAGCGCCAACATCGTCGACTACAGAATCAAGGTTCGCCCCATGGGTTACGGCCCCTTCCACCACACCCATGCCGACAACATGAGCATCATCGACCGGAACACCCTGAACGAAGTGGGGTCAACCGTGCTTTCGGTGGTTTACGAACCTTGAATCATCCACGAAGGGCTGTCAAGAACCAACCCTTCCTGCCTGGGCCGTCCTTCCTTCCCACAAGTACCTTCGGGAGATGCCTCGCATGCATCCTTCGCGCACCCTGACATGGCTGCTTTTCAGCGGCCTTGCGTGGGCGTGTTTGTTGCCGAACACCAGCCTAGGTGCCCAGCCATGGGAACGACATGGGTTGGTTCACCAAGCGGACAGTTTGCGTGCCGGAGGGCAGGTGGTCCAAGCCTTGGCCATGTACCGACAATTGCTCGCGACCCCCATCAACGGCTGCCAAGAGGCACACGCCCACGCGGGCGTGGCTTCCATTCAGTGGCACGCAGGCAACGTCACCGAAGCCAAAAGCCACTTGACCCAGGCAGCCAATGCCTTTGGCACATGCCCTGCATCCGCCCGAACGGCTCTTGGCCTCGAAGTGGCATCCCTCATGGCGTTCGCAGGACAAACCCAAGACGCGCTCGAATTGCTCACCAAAGAACTGGCCTTGGGCCCTGCTGTCAAAGCGAAGGCAGAGGTGCAACTTGCGCTCACCGAATTGCATTTCATGGAGGGCGACTGGGCGCAGGTGTTGGCCTTGTCCAATTCCCTTGATGCGCCACGCGCCCAGGGACTGGCCTTGCAAGCCGGCGTCATGATGGGCACTCCCCTCGACTCCCTGCCTTACCGGGCCTACTTGCGTGCCGCGAGGCCTTCCAACCAGTCCGAAGTCCTCAACGAAATGACCCACCTGCACACCATGCTGGGGGCATCGAGGCGTGACAAAGAGGCCCTGGTGCTGGCGCAAGCCGTGACGAGCATCTGCGACCCTGTGGCGGACCCAGAAGGATGGACCATGGCGCAACTCCGAATCGCGGTGTCTGCAGAACGAGCGGGACGGCCTCTGGAGGCACTTCTTGCCTTCCACGAAGCCGAGCGCACCGCGGCCAAACTCGATGACGACGCCCTCCAAGCGAGGATTGCTCGAAACCAAGCACAATTCGAACAACAGCGTGGCGCGCACCAAGCCGCGTACGAACACTTGCGACGGGCCGACAGCATAACCGTCGCCTTGCTGCATCTTGCCCAAGGCACGGTCCGCGAAGCCAGGTCCTTTCAGCCACAGCCCATGTTCGAGGAAGATCCCTTCGAACTCGCCGCGTCCGATGCGTTGTCTCAGCGTCAAGGGGGAGGCGCCTGGCCATTCGCCTTTGCCCTGGCTGCCTTGGGGTTGATGGCAAGCGCCCTGCGCGGCAGGGAATTGAAGCAATCGCTTCGCAAAGAGCGTCTGCGTACGCTTCGGCTGCAGCGCATGGTCCCCGACCCCACCACCGTCGATCCACTGGCCAACATTGGCATTTCCGAGGAGGGTGCAGTCGAGGCGATCTTGACGAGGCCCAACCGGCTCGATTTTGACGACATCATTGCATCGTTGGAAATGGACCACGGAACTTCTGTGGAGTGGGAGCTCCATGGCGAGCCCGACGGCCAGGAAGCCCCAGATGGATTGTTGTCCCTGCTGTCCGTCACCCTGAAGCGCCTGCTCGAAGGCAAGCAAGGGCAACATTACACGGGCCACATCCAAAACGATTGGCACGGCATCAACGTCAAAATCGAAGGCCCATCCAACCAGGCCACGCAGGAATTGCAACGCATGTTTGCCGGCGAATCACACAGCCGTTCTTGGAACCCTGTGCTGATTCAAATTGAGAAGTTGGCCGGGAAATTCACCGTGGCCAAAAAGCCATCGGGCGACGTGTCGTTGACCTTCCGCCTCCCTCACTTGGGTGGCTCGGACGCCATTCAGCGTTCGCCTGCGAACTGATCGAGGAAGCGCTTGTCGCCTTCAAAAAAGTGGCGCAGGTCGCCAATTTGGTAACGCAACATGGTGATGCGTTCGATGCCCATGCCAAAGGCGAAGCCGCTGTACACTTCCGGATCAATGCCACTGGCTTTCAATACGTTGGGGTCAACCATGCCACAGCCCAGGATTTCCAACCACCCCGTGCCTTTGGTGATGCGCTTGTCGACCTCCGTTTCCAGTCCCCAGTAGACGTCGACTTCTGCGCTGGGCTCTGTGAAGGGGAAGTACGAAGGACGGAGACGGATGTCCGTGTCCGGGCCAAAAAAACAGCGTGCGAAGTGCAACAACGTCTGCTTGAGGTCGGCAAAGGACACGCCTTTGTCAATGTACAGGCCTTCAATTTGGTGGAACATGCAATGCGCACGGGCAGAGATCGCCTCGTTCCTGAATACCCGACCTGGCATGATGAGGCGCATGGGGGGTTCCCTGCGTTCCATCTCACGGACTTGGACCGAGCTGGTGTGCGTGCGGAGCAGCACGTCAGGGTCACGCTCCACGAAAAACGTGTCTTGCATGTCCCTCGCGGGGTGCTCTGGGGGGAAATTCAACCCTCCGAAGACGTGCCAGTCGTCCTCAATTTCAGGACCTTCAGCCACGGCAAACCCCATGTTTTCAAAGATGCCAACGATTTCGCGACGCACCACTTGCAACGGGTGATGGGTCCCAGTTGGCACGCCTCCCGAAGGCTTGGTCAAATCCTCGCCTGAGGCGACATGGGCCTCGTCCGTGGCGGTCTGGGCTTGCTTCACCTTGGCCTCGACGAGCTGCTTGAACGCGTTCAGCATGGGGCCCAGTTCGCGCTTGTCTGCGCCTGGAACCGTCTTGAACTCGGCCATCAGGTCTTTGAGCTTGCCTTTCCGTCCCAAATAGGCCACGCGGAACTGCTCCACCTCCTCGGCGGAGGCAAACGTCACCGCATTCACCTCGGCGGTCAATTGTTCAAGAAGCGCCTTCATCGGTGTCGAATCACTGGATGCGCTTCATGGACATCACCACGTCCTCCAGGGGACGGTCGCCGCGGCGACGGTCGGTGGGCACTGCCGCAATGCTATCCACGATGTCCAGTCCTTCCACCACGTATCCAAACACGGTGTACTGCATGTCCAAGAATGGGGTGCCACCAAGGGTCTTGTACGTCTCGTGCGCCTCGTCTGAGTAGACAAACTGTCCGTTTTCCACGTTGGCCAAGCCGTTGCCGTATTCCATGGCGAAGTTGGCAATGCGTCCTTCGATGCCAGCCAGCTCGTTGTCGCTGAACGGCCTTCCTTGAACGAGGTAGAACTGGCTGCCGGAGCTTTTGCGCTCAGGATTCATGTTGTCGCCTTGACGTGCCGCGGCCAGCGCGCCCTTGAAGTGAAGAAGGTCCGGACGGATCTCTGCATCCACTTTGTACCCGGGACCGCCTCCACCCAATCGGGCGTTGGCGGCTGCACCTTTGCTGTCGGGGTCACCGCCTTGGACCATGAACTCACGAATCACGCGGTGGAAGATGAGGCTGTCGTAAAACTGGTCCTCCACGAGCTTCAAAAAGTTGTCCCTGTGCTTGGGGGTCGAGTCGTTCAATTCCACCACCATGCTGCCAAATCGGGTGTCAATTTGGACACGAGCGGGTTGTGCCAACGCTGTGGCTTGGGTGGGTGCGGTTGCTTGCTCGCAACCCGACGAAGAGAGCAACGCCATCGTTCCAGCAAGCGCAACAACACCCGTGAGCATCGCCGAGAACTTGGCCGTGATTTGAGAGAAATTCATCATCTTTGTCCTTAGGGATGCCAAAGTTAGACCGCTTTGGCAAAGACAACCAACGATGATGACACGCTTTTTCACACCTCTCGTCCTCGCCCTCGCCGTGGGCTTTTTGTCTGGATGCTACGAATTGGAAGAGACGACCGCGAACATCCGCGTCGTTTCCATCGACGACAACGGAGAAGAAGTGCCTGAAGACGACATCACGGTGCAGCTGTACTTCAACCCACAAGCCGGTTCGAGCACCGGCTCCATCTTGTTCGCTGGACCCAATCCCAGCACGTTGATGGAGAAGACCACCGACGAAGGGTTCGCCACGTTCAACTTCTCCGAATACTACGTGGCAGGGCAAGCAGGACTAGTCGTGTTGGACGTCATCGCATGCCGCGGCAACCTCTATGGAGAAGGACTCATCAAGGTCAACGAGATGCAGACCAACGAGACCACCGTGGTGGTGGAAACCATGCCGGGGCAAGAGTGCTTCGAACTCTGAGCCCTCACGCGTCTTCTGACTGAATCCACGCGGCGAAGTACTCCACGAGCGCCCGCTTCATCATCAATTCTTGCTCCTGATGCGTGAGCGCAGGGATGGGCTCCGCCACGACAAAATGGGGCCAACCCTCTTCGTCCTCTCCCTCGCGGTTGTAATGTCCCAGTGGCTCCAGGAGCGTGCACACGCCCACGTGCATCAAATCGACCTTTTCGTCTTTCTTGTACCGACGGGCGCCTTGCCCCACTTCTTGCAGCCCCACGGAAAACACCATGGTGGTGAGGTCTGGTTGCTCGCCAAACCGCTCTTCCATCAAGGCTAACAGGCGCTGCCAATCGCGTTCAAATGCGTAATCCATGGGGATGGCAAAGTTCGGCCATTCTGGACGAGAAGACACAAAAAAAGCCATGGACTTGCCATGGCTTTGTTGTCGGGATGACTGGACTTGAACCAGCGACCACACGTCCCCCAGACGCGTACTCTACCAACTGAGCTACATCCCGATAGAGGGGTGCAAATGTAACGACATTTTCCCCATGAGAAAAAAGGCAAACCGAGTAGATTTGTATGCGTTGCTCAAGGACCCTTTCGCAGACCAGAACCCATGAAGATTTCCGCCCGCCGATTGCGCCAAATGTTTCCGTTCGACCTCTCCACCGAGGATGCCGGACGCGTGCTGACTGCCACGGGACTGGAAGTCGAGGGCATTGAGCGCGTCGAGGACATCCCTGGAGGGTTGCGAGGCGTGGTGGTGGGCCACGTCATGGAGGTTACGCCTCACCCCGACGCCGACCGCCTGCGTTTGTGCAAAGTCGATGCTGGCGAAGCCCATGGCGTTCTCGACATCGTTTGCGGTGCAAGCAACGTCGCCGCGGGTCAAAAAGTACCCCTTGCGACCATCGGCACCATGATTCACCCCCTCGAAGGAGAGCCCTTCAAAATCAAGAAAGGGAAAATCCGAGGTCAGGTTTCCATGGGCATGATTTGTGCGGAAGACGAGCTGTCGTTGGGCACGAGCCACGACGGCATCATGGTTCTGGACGATGGGCTCAAGCCTGGAACCCCCATGGCTGAGGTGGTGGGTCTGGAAGGCGACGACGTCATCGAAATTGGTCTGACCCCCAACCGAAACGACGCCATGGGTCACTGGGGAGTCGCACGAGACCTTAGGGCAGGATGCCTCCATGGCACCGTCACAGGGATTGGCCCCATGGAGGTGGCCCAACTGCGTGCCCCCGAAACTGCGCCCATCACGGATGCAGGAAAGGCCTCAGTGGATTTGGACATTCAGGCCACCGATGCTTGTCCCCACTACCTGGCCGTGGAGATTCATGGCGTCAGTGTGCAGCCCAGCCCTGACCACGCCCAACGATTTCTGCGCGCCATTGGCGTGCAACCCATCAACAACGTCGTCGATGCCACCAACATGGTGCTTCACGAATTCGGCAACCCCTTGCATGCGTTTGACCTCGACCGCATCGAAGGAGGAAAGGTGACCGTGCGTCGGGCGAGCGCAAACGAACCATTTGTGACGCTCGACGGCGAGGAACGGACCCTTCATGAGGACGATTTGGTCATTGCCGACAGACACAACCCGCTTTGTCTGGCAGGGGTGTATGGCGGCGCCACCAGCGGGGTCAACGACACGACCTCCAAGGTGCTGTTGGAAGCGGCTTGGTTCGACCCCGTGAGCGTTCGCAAAACGGCGAAAAGGCACACGCTGAGCACCGACGCGAGCTTCCGTTTTGAGCGCGGCGTGGATCCGGACATGGTGCAACGCGCGGCCGAACGCTGCGCCCATTTGATTGCGGAGTGGAGCCCAGGCGCCCATGTCGTTGGCGTGTCGGAAGTCCGGCACGAGCCTCATGTGAAGCCCTGCGCCGTGACGCTGTCTTTGCCTTGGCTTCACGGCTTTTTGGGTGACGTGATTGACGACGCACGCATCGATTCCATTCTTGAAGCCTTGGACATCACTGTCGTTGGGAAACATGGCGAGTCTTGGGACCTCCAAGTCCCGGCCTACCGCAGCGACGTCACCAGGCCCGCAGACGTGGCTGAAGAAATCCTCCGCGTGCACGGGTTTGACCACATTCCATTGCCAAGCCGCATGACGGGTACGCTGGAGGTGCCGACGAAGCCCAACCGCGAAGACGTGCTGTTCGGTTGGCGGGAGCAGTTGGTGCACCAAGGGTTTTCTGAAATCATGTCGAATTCCCTGACGCGGGCGGACCATGCAGCATTGACCTCGGACCGGTCGTTGGACCCCGAGGCGGCCATTGCCATGCTCAACCCGCTCAGTTCCGAACTCGGGGTGATGCGACAAAGCTTGCTTTTCCAAGGGTTGGAAGCCATTGCCAAAAACACCAACCACAAACACGCCGATTTGCGTTTGTTTGAATTCGGAAGGACGTACAAGCAGTCGGTCAACGAGGGAAAAACGGTGTACCACGAGGAAGAAGAACTCAGCCTGTGGTTGACGGGGCGTGACGCCCCTGAAGCGTGGAACCAGCCCAAGGGCAAGGAAGGCCAGGTCGATGCCTTCGCCTTGAAGCGTGCGGTGGAAACCTTGCTCAACGCCGTGGGGCTCCCCGTGTTGGCCGAACCCGACAACGATGGGTTGCTCTCGGAAGGCCTGCTTCTCCGGAACCGTGGAGGGGCTGAAGTGGGACGGTGGGGCCTTGTGAACCCGAAAGTGGCCAAGGCATGCGGGGTGGATGCCCCTGTGTTTTGGGCCAACTTCAACGTGGGTCTACTTTGGAAAGCCGTGCGCAAACGTCGTGTCAAGGCCTCCGAATTGGCACGTTTCCCCGCGGTTCGTAGGGACCTTGCACTGGTGGTGGACCAATCGGTGAGTTACGACGCCTTGAAGGTTGCCGCAGAGCGCGCCGAACGAAAGTTGCTCAAAGGCGTGTCGCTTTTCGATGTGTACACAGGCAAGGGCTTGGAAAGCCACGAAAAAAGCTACGCCATGGCCTTCACGCTGCAACACCC